>JAYFRX010000084.1:0-8900 GCA_040946945.1 Burkholderia sp.
AGGCGTTGCCTGAAATAGCCCACACCGTCGGCATCTCGAAGAGCAGCGTCTCGCGCCAGTTCGTGAAGGCGAGCAAGAAGAAGCTTGACGGGCTGATGGAGCGTCGCTTCGAGGATCACGACATCCTCGCCATCTACCTGGACGGTATCATTGTCGATGGATGCCACATTCTCACCGCGATTGGCGTCGAGAGCAACGCCCAGAAGCATTTGATGGGGCTGGCGAGCGATTCGAACGAGAACGCCGAAGTCGTTAAGGATCTGCTGAATAGCCTGATCGAACGGGGGCTGGCGACCGACCAGGACTATCTGTTCGTGATTGATGGGTCCAAGGCGCTGCGCTCGGCGATCCAGGCAGTGTTCGGCGAACTTGCCCGCGTCCAGCGGTCCTCGACCCACAAGATTCGCAACGTGACCGAACGGCTGACGAAGCAGACCCGACAGCAGGTCGCCTCGGTCATGCGTGCCGCGTACAAGCTGCCGGCCGACGACGGCCTCGCTCGACTGAAGGCCCAGGCGGCATGGTTGAAGACCGACCATCCGGACGCGGCGGCCTCGCTGCTTGAGGGGCTTGAGGAAAGGTTCACGGTCAACCGCCTGGACCTGACGCCGCGGCTGATCCGCAGCCTGGCGACGACGAACCTGATCGAGAATCCGAACAGCGCGGTGCGCCGCGTCAGCGGCCGGGTCGACCGCTATCGCGATGTCGACATGGCGATGCGATGGGCGGCCACTGACTTCCTGGAAGCTGAGAAGCGATGCCGTAAGCTCGGCGGTGCCGACGAGCTCTGGATGCTCGCCGTTGCCTTGCATCGTCCGACCGATAAACGCGTTGACCATGACTTGAAGTCCGCCTAGCCTACGAAACTCTGCCGCCCCAACCTTCAACCACGAATGGGACGCCGGCGTGAACCCGACAGGTCACGCTTGTTCCACTGCTCGAATTCTTGCACCCACTGCGCCTTCAGCCGCGCCACGACGTTCGGACTGCTCTGCGCTTCCTGCGTACGTTTCGCCATGGTGGTGGGCCTCCGCTTGCTAGGCGTTACCGCGGAAAGCAACATGCTCACGCAACCGCCACCGCCTTCTCAAATCCCTCTCGACCGCCGTACACCAGATTCGACATTAACTCCTCGTTGACCGAGCTGAACTAGCCTCTGCGGATCGCCTTGTCGGTAATCAAGGCAAAGAAGCGTTCGGCCTGGTTGAACCACGAGCTGTAGGTGGGCATGAAATGCATGCGCCAGCGGGGGCGAGCGGTCAGCCACGCCTTGACCTTCGGGGGCTGGTAACTGCCGTAGTTGTCCACGATGCAGGGCACGTCGAGCTCAGCGGGGCTGATCTTGTCGATTTCGCGCAAAAACGACAGGAACTCCTGATACCGGTGGCGCGGCTTGCAGGTAGCGAGCACGGCGCCGTTGAGCACGTTCAGTGCAGCGAACAGCGTGGTTGCGGGCCGTGACGAACATCATCGGGCGTGACGCCTTCGACGTAGCCGAAGCCCATCGGCAGCATGGGTTGGGTGCGTTCGAGCGCCTGACACTGGCTCTTTTCGTCCACGCACAAGCCAAGGCATGCTCGGGCGGGCTCAGGTACAGGCCGACCACGTCGCGCAGTTTCTCGATGAAGAATTGATCGGTCGAGAGTGTGAAGCTTGCGCTGCGATGCGGTTGCAGGCCGAGCAGCTTGAAGTAACGGGCACGCTCGTCGGCGAGATAGCCGTTTCGGCGGCGATCCTGCTTACGCTCCAGCGCGTGGAGCCGTCCGCCGGCTTGGTGTGCAGGGTCTTGTGAATCAGTTGAGCCAGCCGCTCATCGCCAATCGTGCGCGGCTTGCCCGGACGTACTTCGTCATACAGCCCGTTGATGCGATGCTCCAGGAACCGGATAGCCACTACTTGCCCCACCCGTAGCACGCGTGAGTTGCAGACGCTCTCGGCGATGGCGCTGTTGGGCTCCCCAGTTGCCGCTGCCAGTACGATCCGCGCACGCGTCACGAGCGCCGCCGAAATCGAACGCGAACGCGCTATCGAAGTCAGTTCCAAGCGCTCGTCCTCGCTCAGCGCCAGTTCGGCCTTCGATCGTCCCATGGGCACGCTGGTATCTCCCGTTCCATGGATACCGGCGTGCTACGTGAACATAGATTATGTTCACAACAGAACGGAACACTAGCGAACCGAATCAGGAATCGCCGCCCCGGCGGAATCGGTCATCCGGGCCGGGCGGGATCGCCGCGGCCGGTCGCGCCCATGTCCTGCCCCGGCACCATGCCGAAACCGGCTGGCGGCCCGCGCCGACCGGCTACAATAGCGGACTTCCCGGCGCGCGAGGCGCGCCGTTCTCGTTTTTCGCGACCCGTCATGACCACGAATCTCGTCATCCAGAGCCTCGCGCCGCTGTCCCCGGTCCACCACAAAATCCTGCTCGCGCTGGCACGTGGCACCGGCCTCGCATCGATCGACGAGCAGGCGATCCGCATCGAGGGCGCACAACGCGCGCAGGCACCCGACCTCGCCGTCTACTGCGGCACCCACGGCCTCGACTACGCCTTCGTCGAGGCGGGCCGACGGCTCGGTGATTTCGGCCTGGTCGCGATGGATATGGATTCGACGCTGATCACCATCGAGTGTATCGACGAGATCGCCGATTTCTGTGGCCTCAAGGCCGAGGTCGCCGCGATCACCGAAGCCTCGATGTGCGGCGAGATCAAGGATTTCAACGAGGGCCTGACGCGCCGCGTCGCGCTGCTGGCCGGGCTCGAGGTGAGCGCGCTGGAGCGCGTCTACGAGGAGCGGCTGCAACTGTCGCCGGGTGCCGAAGCGATGCTGGCCGACACCAGGGCCGCCGGCCTCAAGACCCTGCTGGTGTCGGGCGGCTTCAGCTTCTTTACCGAGCGGCTCAAGGCGCGACTCGGCTTCGATTTCACACGGGCTAACACGCTCGCGATCGTCGACGGCAAGCTGACCGGCAAGGTGCTCGGCGAGATCGTCAATGCCGAAGTCAAGGCACGCACCGTGCGCGAGACCTGCACGACGCTCGGCTTCGAGCCCGCGCGTGCGATCGCGATGGGCGACGGCTCGAACGACCTGGCGATGATGGCCATCGCCGGTTTCTCGGTGGCGTTCCGCGCCAAGCCCGTGGTGCGCCAGGCGGCCAGCGTGGCCTTCGACCACGTCGGCCTCGACGGCCTGCTGCGCCTGTTCTGAAGCAGCGCGCGCCAGCCGGCTGTCCGCCCGGCGATCCTGCCGCTCGCTCAGCCGAGCGTCGCCGCCATCGCGCGTTCGATGTCGGCGCGCAGGTCCGCCTCCTCTTCCAGGCCGACGTAGAAACGCACCAGGGTGCCCTGTGACCAGCTCGGCCGCATCGAAGCGATGTCGTAGGGCATCGCGAGACTGCGCGCGCCGCCCCAGCTCCAGCCGATCGCGAACAACTCAAGCGCCTCGACGAAACAGTCGATCTGCTCGGCCCGATAACGCGCATCGAACACCACCGAAAACAGCCCGCCCGCGCCCGTGAAATCGCGCACGAAGGCTTCATAACCGGGGCAGTCAGACAGCTCAGGATGCAGCACCGAGGCGCTCTCGGGACGCGTCTTCAGCCACTTGGCCAGCGCCAGCGCGCTACGGCTGTGCGCCTCGAAGCGCAACCGCATATTCGGAAGATTGCGCAGCACCAGCGAGCAGTCGTCGGCCGACACGCCGATGCCGGTAAGCATGCGTGCCAGCTTGAGCCGTTCGTGGACCGCGCGCTCGGCCGTGATGGTCGCGCCCATCAGCACGTCGCTGCCGCCCGACTGGTACTTGGTAAGCGCCTGCACCGAGATGTCGACGCCGTGCTCGAAGGGCTTGAACGCGAGGCCCGCCGAGTAGGTGTTGTCGATCGCGGTGATCACGCCGCGTGCGCGCGCCACCGCCGTTATCGCCCGCACGTCGGGCACTTCCATGGTCACCGAGCCCGGTGCCTCGAGCCACAGCAGCCGGGTTTCGGGGCGGATCAGCTCGGCGATGCCGGTGCCGATCAGCGGATCGTAGAAGCGCGCGCTGATGCCGAAGTCGCGCGCCAGCCAGTTGCCGAGGTCGGTGTTTGGGCTGTAGGCGTTGTGCGGGATCAGCACGTTGTCGCCGCTCTTCAGGATGCCGAAATAGACATTTATGATCGAGGCCAGCCCCGAGGGCTGCAGCAGCGCGTGCGCGCCGCCCTCGATCACGGCTAGCTGGCGGGCGAGCTCGAGCGAGGTGGGCGTCGCGTGCAGGCCGTAGCGCCACTTGTCGTCCTCGCGCCAGTCGAACGCGCGCATCGTCGCGAGATCGGGGAACACGACGGTCGAGGCGCGCGCCACCGGCGTGACGAACGAGGCCCAGCCGGCAGGCAGCTCGCCTTCGGGGTGGACGATGCGGGTCTGGAGGGCGAGGGGCGAAGAGGTATCGGTCATGAAGGAAGCGGCGAAGCCGGGATGATGAGGGGGAAGCCGAGAAAGTGTACCGGATCCGGTTGTTTAGACACGATTTTGCGATTAGGCGGCAAGTGGCAAGAGCGCTGCCTGACGGGCTTTGAGGGGGGACTTGAAGCCCAGTTTTTCGAGACGCCATTCACGATTGTATCGATCCTTGAACGCGACGGCGGCAGCACGAACTTCTTCAACGTGGTTGAACAGACGCCCGTGGATAGCCTGAGCCTTCATGGTCCGATTGAAACGCTCGGCGACGCCGTGGGTCTGCGGCTCGGCAACGAAGGCGTAGCTCGGCGTAATCCCCCCAGAACTTGAGCTGGGCGCGGCAGTCGTCCGGCGTGTACTGTGAGCCGTGATCCATTCGCAGGGACAGTCCGCGGTCGGCGTCAGCCTCGACCGATCCGAACTGCTCGCGCACCCCTTGGCTGATTGGCTCCAGTGCGGCAAAGCGGTCGCCCACCTTGGTGACGTGTGGATGCCCACGCACGCCGCGTCGCAATGATCAACCGCAGCGAAGATCGAGACTAGGCCCTCATCGACGGTTTTAACCTTGGCGACATCGGTGCCCCACATCTCGTTAGGCCGATCAGTCGTCATTCGAGCATCGTGAGCATTGGGCGGTTTCTGCGGTCGCCGGTGGGACGAAAGCAAGCCGTGTTCGCGCATCAGCAGCGAGACACGGGCTCGGGACACGCGGATGTCGTCCTGGATGCGCAGGCGCGCCCATACCTGGTGCGCCCCCTTCACCGACGAACGGCGTACGAGCCAGATCGGCACGGATCGCATCGAGCCGCTGGCGGTCCGATGCCTTGGGCTTCGGACCGCGCCGCATGGGAGCAAGCTGGGCGACGTTGCTCAGCGCCCTAGCACGCTCCGCATAGATCGTCGCGCGCGGGAAATAGAGCGCCTGACACACCCGCTGCAATCCGAAGGGTTTGCCTATCGTGGAGATCGCGCGGCTCATGTCGACGGCCTCCGTACGATCAAAGAGCGGCATTCCTGCCGCTCGCGCTCCATGCGCAGCATTTCGACCTCCATGGTCAGTTCCCCCACGCGAGGCACTGCGTCCTTGAGCTTGACTTCCAGCCGATCGGTGTGGCGTAACTTCAGTCCGACTTCAAGACCGGCCAGGGCAAGCTCACGCCACTGCTCGAGTTCGGCAATCGTTACGCCGACCTCGCGAGAAACGGCGTCAACGAATTCGCCGCACAACAAGCGCAAGACAACAGCACGTTTGCGCCCGATAGACCACCGTTTGAATTCGGCGGCGCAGGCGGCGTCTACGGTCGCACTACGCGCTCCCTGCGTCGCCGCCTGCACAACCTCACGCATGTCCACTGTCTTCAACATCTCAGACATCCAGTTTGGATGACACGTTTTACCCCAAATCTGTGTCTAGAAAAACCGGAGCCGCCACACCTGTTCCATCCTTTCGCCGAAGTCTTGTCGGACGGATCGCTGTACTAAAATACGCGGCTATTCACGGCAGTGGCGCAGCACGCCCTGTCACGCGACGACGCGTGGCAGGCGCGGATTGCGCGGCATTGACAAGGTCATCATGAGTCTCTCGGCAAGAAGCGCGTTTCAACGTTTATGGCTCTATGTCCGCCCGGTGGCGGGAATTGCCGCGCTCGGTTTCCTCGCCACGGCCCTGGTGGCCGCGACCGAGGCCTATGTGCCCGCTTTCCTGCGGTGCCTGCTTGACGAGGGATTCAGCCCGCACGCGCCGCAATCGGCCTGGTGGAGCATTTCGCTGACCTTCCTCGGGCTGGCCTGCCTGCGGGGGGCCGCGCAGTTCGCCTCCAGCTACCTGCTCGGCTATGTCTCGAACAACGTGGTGATCCGGATTCGCGAGGCCATGATCGAGCGTGTGGTGCGTGCCGGCGCACCGTTCTTCCAGCGCGAGACTGCCAGCACGATCATCAATGCGGTGGTGTCCGAAGCCAACCAGGTGCTGCTGATCGTGACCAGCGCGCTTGTCACCTCTGTCCAGGGCGCGCTGACCGTGATCGGCTACCTCGTTTACCTGTTCTATCTCAGCTGGCGCCTGACGCTGGTAATCGCGGTGGTGCTGCCCGGCATCGGCTGGCTGGCCGGCCAGATCAACCGGCGCATGCGCCGCCTGAACCGCGAACAGCAGGCGATGACGAACGAACTGTCCTACGTCGTCGAGGAGATCGTGTCCGGCTACAAGGTAGTCAAGATCCATGGTGGCGAGCAGTACGAGATCGATCGCTTCATGGCGATGAGCCGCCGTCTCAAGGGTTATGCGATACGCGGCATCGCCTCGGGAGGCCTGGCCCAGTCGCTGACGCAACTGCTGGCGTCGATCGCGATCGCCGTGGTGATCGCCATCTCGATCTGCCAGGCCCTGCACGGGCACGGCAACGGCAACGATTTCATGACCTACATCCTGGCGACCCTGCTGGCGATTTCGCCGCTCAAGCAGCTCATGTCGGTCAACCAGCCGCTGCAACGCGGGATGACGGCTGCCGAGCTGATTTTCCGGCTGATCGACGAACCTCCCGAGACGGTCGAGAGCGGCCGTCGGATCGAGAGGGCGCGTGGCGAGATCGAGTATCGCGAGGTGTCGTTCGCCTACGACGGGGCGGCGCGGCCGACGCTGGAGCACATTTCCTTCACGATCCGGCCGGGAGAAATGGTGGCGCTGGTCGGACCTTCCGGCGGCGGCAAGACGACACTGGCCAACCTGTTGCCGCGCTTCTTCGATCCAACCGGCGGCGCGATCCTGCTCGATGGCGTGCCGATCACGGAACTGGACATGCACGATCTGCGCGGCCAGATCGCGATGGTGAGCCAGGACGTGGTGCTGTTCAACGACAGCGTCGCGGCCAATGTCGCCTATGGGAGCACGCCCGATCCCGAGCGGGTCTGGGCGGCGCTGCGTGCCGCCAATCTGGCGGACACGGTGGCAGCCATGCCGGGTGGACTCGACGCGATGATCGGTGGCGACGGCATGCGCTTGTCTGGCGGCCAGCGGCAGCGTCTCGCGATCGCGCGGGCCATCTACAAGGATGCGGCGGTGCTGATTCTTGACGAGGCCACCTCGGCACTCGATTCGGAGTCGGAGCGCCTGGTGCAGGCCGCGCTCGAGCGCCTGATGGCAGGACACGCGACGATCGTGATCGCACATCGGCTCTCGACCATCGAACGTGCCGACAGGATCCTGGTGCTCGAAGGTGGGCGCATCGTCGAGCAGGGCAGCCATTCGGTGCTGTTGCAGGTTGGCGGTCGTTATGCGCGACTCCATTGGACCCAGTACCAGCAGGAGGCGCATCACTCGGACGACCGAGAGCTATTGTCGAAAGTGGTGTACGTCGGGAAGACGGAATTTTGAGAAGGCGGTGGCAGTTTAGCTGAGAATGGAGTCTTCGCGGAATCGTGTGGGTAAATTTCGTCATGAAAACGCCTGATAGCGAATGTGGGAAGGGGGTTGCGAGATTCGGATATTGCGAAAAAGCTGGCATGATTTCGCGGTGGCTACTTCACGCAAACGAAAACGTCAGTCCGACGCGTACCGATTCGAAGGATTCCGTCCTCTCGAAGATGTACCGGATCCGGTTGTTTAGACACGATTTTCGATCATGCGGCAAGTGGCAAGAGCGGTGCCTGACGGGCTTCGAGGGGTGTCTTGAAGCCCAGTTTTTCGAGACGCCATTCGCGATTGTATCGATCATTGAACGCGACGGCGGCAGCACGAACTTCTTCACGTTGTTGAACAGCCGTCCGTGGATGGCTTGCTCCTTTATGGTCTGATTGAAACGCTCGGTGACGCCGTTGGTCTGCGGCTCAGCGACCAAGGCGCAGCTCGGCGTAATCCCCCAGAACTTGAGCGGGGGGGCAGAAATCCTCCGACCTGTACTGTGAGCCGTGATCCATTCGCAGGGACGGTCCGCGGCCGGCACCAGCTTCGACCGATCCGAACTGCTCGCGCACCCCTTGGCTGATTGGCTCCAGTGCAGCAAAGCGGTCGCCCACTTTGGTGACGTGGATGCCAACACACGCCGCGTCGCAATGATCAACCGCAACGAAGATCCAGACCAGGCCCTCATCAGACGGTGGGCGGTGTCCAAAAAATAGTCCTGATTAGTTACTTGACTCCGAAGCAGGCATGAAATCAAGTATCGTTCGCCAGGTGCTTACGGAGCGTGCGCCATGCCCATGAACAGAATCCAGTTTCAGGCCGGTCTGTCGATGAAAGAATTTCAGGAGCAGTACGGCAACGAAGCGCAATGCGAGGCCGCGCTGGTCGGGTCTCGCTGGCCCGATGGCTGGGTGTGCCCTCGATGCAAGGGCACGCGCTACGCCAGCGCCTACAACGGCCGGCGACTGTGGGAATGCATGAGCCAGTCCTGCCGGTACCAATGCTCGTTGATCGTCGGAACGATATTCGAGAAGACGAAATTGCCGCTGACGACCTGGTTTCTGGCG
>JAYFRX010000085.1:0-8868 GCA_040946945.1 Burkholderia sp.
CCATGCGCACGGCTTCCAGCATGAATTCCTGCGTATATCGAGCTCTCGGATTACCCATCTTCCCTTCCTCCTTGCGTGAGTTTTACACACTCAGCAAGGGATCCATTTTTTGCGGGCAAGCTCAATCGCTTACGGCAGGGCGGTACCGGCCGCCCATCCACGCCCCATTCGATGCGGACCAGGCAACACGCCACTCGCTAGCGAGTGGCGTGTTGCATTGCCGGGCGCTGTCAGCCGCCGCCCGATCGGGCACGGCCTCAGCCGCCGAACCTCTCCAGCAGACCGAGCTGCGCGCTGCGCCGAGTCTTGCCCGAGCGGCGGCGCTTGTAGTGGCCGTCGCTCTGCATCACCCAGGCCGATTGATTGTCGCCGAGGAATACCGACAGGCCCTCGGCAATCACGCGGCGCTTGAGCTTGCGATCGTGGATCGGGAAGGCCACCTCGACGCGGCGGAACAGGTTGCGGTTCATCCAGTCGGCGCTCGACAGGTAGACCAGCTCGGCACCGCCGGCATGGAAGTAGTAGATCCGGTGATGCTCCAGGAAGCGCCCGATGATCGAGCGCACTGTGATGTTCTCGGATAGGCCTGGCACGCCCGGCTGCAGTGCGCAGACGCCGCGCACGATCAGGTCGACCTTCACGCCGGCCTGCGAGGCCTCGTAAAGTTCGGCGATTACCGAGGGTTCGAGCAGCGCGTTCATCTTGGCGACGATGCGCGCGCGCTTGCCGGGGCGCGCATTGGCGATCTCGTTGCGGATCCCCTCGATCAGCTTCGGGTGCAGCGTGAACGGCGACTGCCATAGCTCGTGCAGCTTGAGCTCGCCGCCGATACCGGTGAGCTGCTGGAACACATGGTGGACGTCTTCGCAGATCGTCTGCTCGGCCGTCATCAGCCCGAAGTCGGTATAGAGGCGCGCCGTGCGCGGGTGGTAGTTGCCGGTGCCCAGGTGCACGTAGCGGCGCAGCACGGTCTTGCCGCCGCGTTTCTCGCGGCGCACAATCAGCATCATCTTGGCGTGGCACTTGTGGCCCACCACGCCGTAGACCACGTGCGCGCCCACTGCCTCGAGGCGCGAGGCCCAGTTGATGTTGGTTTCCTCGTCGAAGCGCGCCAGCAGCTCGACCACCACGGTCACTTCCTTGCCGTTGCGCGCCGCTTCCATCAGCGCGTCCATCAGCGGCGAATCGGTACCGGTTCGGTAGATGGTCTGCTTGATCGCGACCACGGTGGGATCCTTGGCCGCCTCGCGCAGCAGTTCCAGCACGGGCTGGAAGCTCTCGTAGGGATGATGCAGCAAGATGTCGCCGCGATCGATCGCATCGAACATCGAGGCGGCATTGGCGATGGCCGTCGGCGTGAACGGCGCATGCGGCACGAACTTCAGCTCGGGCAGGTCGACCAGGTCGGGCAGCTGCATCAGCCGCACCAGGTTAACGGGGCCGTCGGCGCGGTAGCAGTCGCGCTCGTTGAGCTCGCTCTCTTCGAGCAGGCGGCGCACGATATGGGCCGGCGTGTCGGCCGACACCTCGAGCCGCACCGCGTTGCCGAGATGGCGCGCCGGCAGCTCGCCCTGCAGCGCGATGCGCAAGTTGGTGATCTCGTCCTCGTCGACGAACAGCTCGCTGTTGCGCGTGATGCGAAACTGGTTGCAGCTCTTGACCACCAGCTTCGGGAACAGCTCGCCCACGAAGCGCTGCATCAGCGAGCTGAGCAGCACGAAGCCGTGGCGGAAGCCCGACAGCTCCTGCGGCATGCGCACCAGGCGCGGTAGGGCGCGCGGCGCCTGCACGATGCCGAGCAGGGCCTGACGGCCGAAGGCGTCGCGTCCCTCCAGCTCGACCACGAAGTTGAGACTCTTGTTGAGCACGCGCGGGAACGGGTGGGCCGGATCGAGCCCGATCGGCGTGAGCACCGGCAGCAGTTCGTCGAGGAAGTAGGCGCGCGCCCATTCGAGCTGCGCCTCGCTCCAGCTCTCGGTGCCGTGGAAATAGATGCCTTCGGTCTCGAGCGCCGGGAAGATGGTCTCGTGCAGCATCGCATACTGCTTGTGCACCAGCCGTTGGGCGCGGTCCACCACCAGGTCGTAGACGCGCTGCAGCGACATGCCGTCGGGCGACAGCGCGCCCGGGTTGTCGCGCATCTGCTCCTGCAGCCCGGCCATCCGGACTTCGAAGAATTCGTCGAGGTTACTGCTGGTGATGCAGATGAAGCGCAACCGCTCGAGCAGCGGCACCTGCGGATCGGCAGCCTGCGCCAGCACGCGCTCATTGAAACCGAGGATACCTAGTTCGCGGTTGAGCAGCGGGTAGCGGATGGACCTCGGCAGCGAGGATGACAGATCGGATGCGGCGGGCAGAAACGAAAGTTGGTAGACTCTCACAGTGCGATGACATTTTGATGGCTATTTGATTTTGCGCTGGAATGATAGGCCTGAAATCCCGTGATTTGATGGCTAATTAATGACAATCACAGTTTTTCTACAAATAATACGTCCGCCCGGGCGGAAACTTACCACCTGTTTCAATCGATACAAATCGCGGATACTGCCGTGGAGCGCGACATGACGCGACCTGATTAGTTACTTGACTCCGAGACCATCAACACACGGCGCGGATGAGGTTTTGTCGTAACGGCGGCCCGAAGCAAGCATGGCGCCATCGCGGGCAAATCGAAACGGCGGTTGAAACGGTAGGCGAATTCAGCGAGATAGCGATGGGCATATTTGGCATGATCGATAGCGTGGTACGTTCCCTTGAGGGCCGTTTTCAGGTTGCCGAGCATCCTGTTGACCCAGCGGAACTCGGGGGCGCTGCGCGGCCTGACGGCCACCGCCCGTGACATGGCGCTCATGACTGGCAGCCTTTTGCGTCACGCCGTCGAAACACCACAGGCCATCGGAAACGACGCACGCGGTGGGCATCAGGCTGCTGGCCGCCCAGACCTCAAGGGCCGCTTTGGTAAAGCCCGGCACGGGCGAGAGCCGCATGACAGAGGGCGGCCATCGTCAGTGGTCTGCACAGCCGCTACAAACGGCGTCTTGCCGGGCGCGCTACGCCATTACCGCCGGAGCGTTCCCCGCCCAGATACGCGTCGTCGACCTCGACCCGTTCGTCGAGCCGGCGTCGCTCTTCGCGCAGCCACATAGTCTCCAGCAACTTGTGCTTGATGAGCCAGACCGTCTTGTAGCTCACGCCCAGCTGGCGTTTGAGCTCCAGTCCGCTGATGGCGTTCTTGCTCTGCGTCACCAGGTAGATTGCCAGAAACCAGGTCGTCAGCGGCAATTTCGTCTTCTCGAATATCGTTCCGACGATCGACGAGCATTGGTACCGGCAGGACTGGCTCAGGCATTCCCACAGTCGCCGGCCGTTGTAGGCGCTGGCGTAGCGCGTGCCCTTGTATCGAGGGCACACCAAGCCATCGGGCCAGCGAGACCCGACCAGCGCGGCCTCGCATTGCGCTTCGTTGCCGTACTGCTCCTGAAATTCTTTTATCGACAGACCGGCCTAAAACTGGATTCTGTTCATGGGCATGGCGCACGCTCCGTAAGCACCTGGCGAACGATACTTGATTTCATGCCTGCTTCGGAGTCAAGTAACTAATCAGGTGACGCGATGATGCGATACCGCTAACGCGCCAGCCTTTAGAATGTCGCATTTGTGAAGGACTGGGCTGCCATAGCGGCGGCTGGCTGGCCTCAAAACGGAGCCCCTTACCCGATGGTTACATCCCCGCAATTGCTTGCCGCCCTCGATCTCGGCTCGAATAGCTTTCGGTTGATCATCGGCCGTGTCGAGGAAACTCCCGCGGGCAGCCAGATCTACCCAGTCGACGCGCTGCGCGAGCCGGTCCGGCTCGCGGTCGGCCTGTCGCGCGACAAGATGCTCGATCGCGCCTCGCAGGAGCGCGGTTGGGAGGCGCTCAAGCGCTTCGGCGAACGGCTGCGCGATTTCCACCCAGACCATGTGCGGGCGGTCGCCACCAATACGCTGCGCGTGGCGAAGAATGCCGACGAATTCCTGGGCGAGGCGGAAGCCGCGCTGGGTTTTCCGATCGAGGTGATCGCGGGCCGCGAGGAAGCGCGCCTGATCTACGCGGGTGCCGCGCATTCGGTGCCGGCCAGCGCCAGCAAGCGGCTGGTGGTCGATATCGGCGGCGGCTCGACCGAATTCATCATTGGCCAGCACTACACGCCGATCGTGATGGAAAGCCTCTATATCGGCTGCGTGAGCCATAGTCGCCAATTCTTCCCGGCCGGCAACGTCGACGAATACACTATGCGCCAGGCCGAACTGGCCGCCAAGCGCGAGATCCAGATCATCTCGGGCGAGTACAAGAAGGCTGGCTGGGACCAGGCGATCGGCTCCTCGGGCACCGCCCGCGCGCTGGCCGAACTGGTAGAGGGCAATGGCTTCAATGATGCCGGCATCTCGCACGGCATCTCGCGCGGCGGGCTGGAGCACCTCAAGCGCGCGCTGATCAAGGCCGAGAACGTCAACCGCCTGAAGTTGGTCGCGCTGAAGTCGGACCGCATCCCGGTGCTGGCGGGCGGCCTGTCGATCATGCTGGCGGTGTTCGAGGAGCTCGGCATCGACTACGTCGATACCACCGACGGCGCGCTGCGCCTGGGCGTGCTCTACGACCTGCTCGGCCGGGCCCAGCACGAGGACATGCGCGCCGTGACTGTGGAAGGCTTCATGCGCCGCTACGGCGTCGATCGCGCTCAGGCCGACCGCATCGCCTCGCTGGCCACCAGCTTCTACGACCAGCTCGAGCACACCGAGGAAGCGACCCGCGAGGAAGACCGCACCTTCGTCGGCTGGGCGGCCTCGCTGCACGAGATCGGCCTGTCGATCTCGCACAGCGCCTACCACAAGCATTCGGCCTATATCGCCAGCAATGCCGACATGCCCGGCTTCTCTCGCACCGACCAGGCCCGCCTGGCGGCGCTGGTGCTCGGTCATGCGGGCAAGCTCGGCAAGCTCTCGCAGTCGCGCGACGTCGAATGGCCGCTGCTGTTCTGCCTGCGCCTGGCCGCGCTGCTGTGCCGTCGGCGAACCGATGCGGGCCTGCCCGAGATCTCGGTATCGCACGTCAAGAAAGGCGGTTACGAGGTCCGGCTGCCGAGCAGTTGGGTAGAGCAAAATCCGCTGACCGACTACAGCCTGAGCCAGGAAGCGGCGGAGTGGGAGAAGGTCGGGATTCCGTATCGCGTGGTCTACACCGAGGCCTGAACCGGCCATCGCTTCGGCCGGCCCAGCACAGGGCCGCTCACGCCTCGACGGCTGCACCCTGGTGCGGCCCGTTTGTCTTTCCGGCCGATCGCTACGGGGTGCAGACGATCGCGGTCAGGAACGGGAAGACGGCCTTCACGGTTGCCTGGCTGCCGGGCCGCGAGAACCTGCGAACTTGGCCTCGACGGCGCTCTTCGAGCCGCGCACCACCACGCCGTAGCCCCATTCGTCGATCGGCTTGCCGTCGTCGCCATGCTGAAACAGCGGATCGTCCTGCTGGTAGCCGGGCACCACGTAGATCGAGAAGCCGTAGGCGCTGAGCGGGTGCTCAGTGTGGAAGACATTCATCGAGTTCGATTCGACGAGCATCGGCTTGGTCTAGATATCGCTGGCCTCGGCCAGCGGCGCGATGAAGCGATGGCCGTTTGAGGAGCAGTCGAGCGCCTTGGGCTCGGCAGCGTTGGCGGAAGCCGAAGCGGCCAGGCTCATGGTGCCCAGCAGCAGGGCGTAGGTAAGGCCCGCGACCTTGGGACGGAGCGTTTTCATAGGGTAGAAGATCGGTGATGTTGTGGTACCGTTCAACGAGGAAGCCGGCTGCCGAGGCGGCCGGCCCGCGATGCCCGGTGGCTTGAACAGGCCCTGGCCTGATCGTCCGGTATGTGCCGATCATAACGAAAACGCGGCGGCGCAGCCTGCCGTCTCGGCCCACGCCATGACACGGGCGAGGGGGCGGGCCGCGCCGCCGCGGCTTACTGCTGTTGCAGCAGGTACTGCCGGACCTGCTGCATGCTCACGCGGCCGCTGTGCGCGGTATCGATCTGGTCGAAATTGCGCACGATGAACGGCAGGCCGCCGGCCTGGGCCTGGACCTTGGTGATCGACTGGCCGTTGCTCAGTGCGCTGTTGGTGGCCAGGCTCGAGGCCAGCCGAGACTGGGCCTGCTGGGCCAGGTCGCTGCCGGTGGTAGCCGCCGAGGGCGCGGCGATCAGGCGGCGCGGCAGGAACGGGCCGTCCACGCCGCCCTTGAGCGGTACCGGGGTGGAGACGGCCTGCTGCGAGGCCGCCATGACCTGGATGGCCGGCAGCACCGGCAGCGCGAGCAGCAGGGCGAGCGCGAGCAGGCGCGCGATCGGATGGGATTGGATCATGGCTTCACTCATCGATGAAGTTGGTAAACGCGGACCGCCCGGCGGGCGGCACCGCGCCTGTCGGTTCAGCGGGCCGCGACCGCGGTCTTCAGTGTCGGCGTGCCGACCGGACTCTCGTCGGGCCAGGGTGCCGGCAGCTGCGCCAGCGCGTTCGAGATCGGCTGGTTGGCGAAGAATGAGATCAAGTCCGACTTCATCTGGGGCCGCGCGACATTGTCGAGATAGATCATGTGGCCACCCTGGTAAAAGGTCATCTGCAGGTTCGGATTCAGGCCCGGCACCGTCTGCAGCCGCGCGAGCTGGTTCTCGGTCAGGAAGAACGGCGTGGCGAGGTCGTGATAGCCGTTCGCCGACAGCACTTTCAGCTGCGGGTTCAGCTGCAGCGCCGCGAGCAGGTCCGGGATCGTGTCCGGCACCGCCTGGCCCGCATGGCTGAAGTCCCATGCGGCGATGATGTTATCGTTGAGAGTGGCGTAGGTCGCGTTCGGCGCCTCGAAACCGAGCTCGTTCGGCAGCTGCGTGGCCAGCGCATTGGTGAAAGGCTGAGTGATCAGGATGTCGGACGGATCCGAATCCTGCAGCAGGCGCGGATCGCTGCTCGGCAGAATCACGCGGCCGTCATAGCGGCCGATGGTCGAGCCTGGTACCAGGTTGGTGCCGTAGTAGTCGTTGCCGAAGTAGGTGTGCAGCGAGACAATCGACATGTTGGTCTGCGCCGACCATTGCGACACGGTGTTGTCGTCGGGGAAAGTCGGGTTCGGCACCAACGGACTGCCGGCGAAGAAGAAGGTCGGCGCGTACTGGGCGAGCTGCGAATACTGCGCGGTCACGAAGTTCTGGATCTGCAGCGCGAACTGGCCGTTGCTGGTCGGTGCCGGCGAGACCTGGTTGAAGTAGGCCGCCACCTCGGCATAACCGAGGAAGTAGCCGATCATGCCGTCGGTCGTGTACTTCAGCTCCAGCGCGTTGTTGGCCGCGTTGCCGTTGGTGATCGCGTAGGTCTCGCCCGGATCGGCGAAGTAGTTGAGGATCGAGGACTGCAGCACGATGCCGGTCAGGTTCACGCCGGCCGATTCGACCGACAGCGCGAGCATGTCGGTGCGCGGCGTGCCGTAGGACTCGCCGTACAGGTAGAGCGGCGAGCTCGCGCGATTGTTCACCGCGATGTAGCGGCGGATAAAGTCGCGCATCACGCGCACGTCGGGATCCGCGCCCCAGAAGGTCTGGTTGGTGTTCGGCGCGATCGCTTCCGAGAAGCCGGTGCCGGGCGGGTCGATGAACACCATGTCGGTGGTGCCGATCAGGCTCTCGTCGTTGTTCACCAGCGGGAAGTTCGGCCAGTTCGTCATCAGCGGATCGGGCGTGACCACGCGGGTCGGCGCGAACGAGCCGAGCCGCAGCCAGACCGAGGAGGAGCCGGGGCCGCCGTTGTAGAAGAAAGTGACAGGGCGCGGCTTGCCGTCCTGGCTCGGCACCGTATAGGCGACATAGGACATGGTCGCCTCGGCTTTGCCGCTCGGATCGATCGCGGTGAGGTGGCCGGTGGTGGAGGTGTAGCTGACGGTCTTGCTGCCGCCCGTCCACTGGCGATGCATGATGGCCGCCAATTCGTTGACCCGCGAGGCCTGCAGGCTTGCGCCGGCGGAGGTCGAATACGCGGTGTTGTCGGTGGAGGGATGGTTCGCCGAGGCGTCGACCGAGGCGACGCTGCCACTCGTGCCGTCGCCGCCGCATGCGCTCAGCGCGAGCGCCGACATCGACAGGACGACCCCGCCGATTTGCCGGATCGCACAACGCGCCCCACGGCCGCCCAGACCCTGGTGTTTATCTTTCATTATTGTTTCATTTTCATTTCGATTTGTCGGCCTCAAATCTGAGGTGCAACACCTACCGAGAGGTATTGTGTTGCAATGAGAACCTACAAACACCTGAGTTGTGAAGAGCGCACGATGATCCAACTGAGCTTTGAGCAGGGATCCAAGCAGCGGGCAATAGCCCGCTGTTTGGATCGCGTGCCGAGTTGGATCAGCCGCGCATTGCGCCGAACGGCTGGCGTGCGCCGGAACCGGCCGCGAAGAAGGGACGACCGGGCTGCTCGCTGGCGGCTATCGTGCGCCGCTCGCCCAGCAACGCACCCGTCATCTGGCAGGCGCGGCCCCCCCCCGCCCGGCTGGACCCGCAGGGGCCGCTGTGGGCGACGGTCGCACAATTGCTGCGTGAGCCGCACTCTCCCGAACAGATCACGGGCATACTGCGAAACATGAACCCCGATGAGCCAACCCTGCGGGCTAGTCACGAAACAATCTACACCGCACTGTACGCCCTGCCGCGCGGCCTGTTGCGGGCGGAACGGATCGCCGGTCTGCGACAGCCCCACAAGAGCCGCCGGCCCGGGGCTCGCGGCGAACATCGTCGGGGCAAGATCCCCAGTCTGGTCAGCATCCATGACCGCCCCGCTGAGATCGACGAACGGATCGTGCCAGGGCGC
>JAYFRX010000086.1:0-8808 GCA_040946945.1 Burkholderia sp.
TGGAGCTCAAACGCCAGCTGGGCGTGAGCTACAAGACGGTCTGGCTCATCAAGCACAAGTTGCTGGAGACCATGTGGCTGCGCGAAGAGCGACGCCGGCTCGACGAACGGGTCGAGGTCGACGACGAGTATCTGGGTGGGGAACGCTCCGGGGCGGTAGGGCTGGGGCGTGGCGCGCCCGGCAAGACGCCGTTTGTAGCGGCCGTGCAAACCTCTGACGATGGCCGTCCTCTGTTCATGCGGCTCTCGCCCGTGCCGGGCTTTACCAAAGCGGCCCTTGAGGTCTGGGCGGCCAGCAGCCTGATGCCCACCGCTTGCGTCGTTTCCGATGACCTGTGGTGTTTCGACGGCGTGCCGCAAAAGGCTGCCAGTCATGAGCGCGATGTCACTGGCGGTGGCCGTCAGGCAGCGCAGCGCCCCGAGTTCCGCTGGGTCAACACGATGCTCGGCAACCTCAAAACGGCCCTCAAGGTCACGTACCACGCTATCGATCACGCCCAATATGCCCATCGCTATCTCGCTGAATTCGCCTACGGTTTCAACCGCCGTTTCGATTTGCCGGCGATGGCGCCGCGCCTACTTCGGGCCGCCGTTACGACAAAACTTCATCCGCGCTTTGTGTTGATGGTCTCGGAGTCAAGTAACTTATCAGGGATTATCAGGAAGAGACTTCATCTTAGCACCTCAATGTGAAGCACGGCGACTGACAAAACGAAAAACAGGGCAGCAAAGTGCATGCCCCGTCCCGCCCCCCCCGGCCGCAAGCCTTGCCGGCGCGGCGGGATCGCCGCCCCGCCAAGGCCTCAGAGGCGCGCGATCGATACCTCAGTCGATTTCACCAGCGCGACAACTTCCGCGCCGACCTTCAGTTCGAGTTCGTCGACCGAGCGCGTGGTGATCACCGAGGTGACGATGCCGAACGGCGTATCGACGTCGACTTCAGACACCACCGGCCCACGGATGATTTCCTTGACTTTGCCCTTGAACTGATTGCGTACGTTTATAGCGAAGATGCTCATTGTGTATTGGCTCCGATAGGTTCGGTGAAACGGGGCTGGGCGGCGTCAGACTGCCCAGCGGATACGGGTCGCGGGGGCCGCATTTCAAAGAGGTCAGCGTCCGGCGCGTCGAACACGGGGCCACCCTCGAGCACGCGTCGCAGCACGCGATCCTCGAACGCGCGGCCATTCGATCTGCACCGGCTGGTCGAAAGCGATCTTTCCCGACTCTGTCAACAGCAACTTAGAAGTGACCCACTTGAGCGGGTTGTGCAGCACATTAGATTTGACCCACCCGAGTCACCATGTTAACGCCCAGCATGTTGGTTGACCTTGGGTCAGTGCCCGTTGCTGGTTATCGGTTTCGCCTGAGCCAGGGTCAAACGGTGTTGCTGCTCATCACTTACGCGTGCATCTCCAGCTGCTTTCAGCACTTTCGGACGCACGAGACCGGATCACGCGGGCTTTATGCTTGTCCTTGAGCCGGTAGCTTGCGCCTTTGATCTGGAGAACATGGCTGTGTGGTGCAGAAGGCGATCGAGCAGCGCCGCCGTAAGCGTTTGATCACCGGCGAACGTCTGGTCCCACTGCCCGAACGGCAAGTTGCTCGTCACGATCACCGAACCCTTCTCATAGCGCTTGGCGATCACCGGGAAGAACAGATTGGTGTCATCGCGCACGAGAGGCAGATACCCGACCTCGTCGATGATCAGCAGCCGTGGGTTCATGATGTTGCGTTTCAAGAAGTCGGCGAGCCGGTTCTGTCGAGAGGCCGCCACCAGTGCGATGACGAGATCCGCTGCCGAGATGAAGCGCGTCTTGATTCCCATCTGCTTGCGATGTAGCCGAGTGCGATCGCCAGGTTGAAGCGGAACGAGGCGTCGTCGGGCGACAGATCCAGCGCGCGCGGCCTCGTCCGAGCGCTGCGCCTCCTTGTAGGCGCAGGAGGCGTTGTTTTGTATGCCAGCGCGCGCTCGGCCGCCGCGACCGAGCGCTCCAGATCGCAGCGGGCCCGGTAGGCGACCGCCAGGTTGATCCAGGCCTGCTCGTCGCACGGATTGATGGCGACGGCCTGCTCCAGCAGCGCCAGCGGCCGGATCGTCGCCCGAGACCTGCACCGCGATCGCCAGGTTGTTGCGCAACGAGGGCCAGTCGGGCGCGAATTCCAGCGCACGTCGGTACGGCGCGACCGCCTCAGCGTGCCAGCCACCCATCTGCAGCGCGTAGCCACAGCTGAAGGCGGAGTGCCGCCACCTCGGGCTCGACGCGCCACAGGCCGCTCGCGAACTCGGCCGCGTCTCGCCGTAGCGCTGCTGTTCCAGCAGGCTCACGGTGAGCCGTGCGAGCGCCTCGTAGTCGAGCGAATGCAGCCGCGAAGCCGCGTCGAGCCATTTCGCGAGCCTCGGCACGAGCGGCCTCGCCCGGCGTCCGCGGCCTCGCGCAGGAATTCGAGCAGCGGCGAATAGAAGGGGAAACTGCGGGTCGACGGGCGTTCTGAACATGAGCGGCGGCGGTCCGTGGGTCGGCTGGTGGATACGGCATCTTACCGTGCGCCCCGGGATTCGCACGCCGCCCAGGTGATCTCGCGCGGGCGCGATACGCGCCGCCGTGCCGGCCAGCGGCCTTGTTCGCACCCCCCCGCCGGGCATCGCCGCACCATCGCGAGCGCGGCGCGCAACCGCCCAATGCGCCGTCGAATTGACGGCCGGCGGCCCGCAATCGCGCGCGCCCGCCGCCGCGCGCGGGCGTTCCGGCCGCAGTGTCGCGCCGATCCGGTAAAATTATGCGTTTTACGCCCAGCCAAAGCCAAGCCGCGCGTGCGGACTGGCGCGCCGGTGCCCTGTTCGCAGCACGCAGCGCCCACGAAGGCCCCTCATGCTCACGTTTCAGCAAATCATCCTGACGCTCCAGTCCTACTGGGACAAGCAGGGTTGTGCCCTGCTCCAGCCGATCGACATGGAAGTCGGCGCAGGCACCTCGCACGTCCACACCTTCCTGCGCGCGATCGGCCCCGAGCCGTGGCGCGCGGCCTACGTGCAGCCCTCGCGCCGCCCGAAGGACGGCCGCTACGGCGAGAACCCGAACCGTCTGCAGCACTACTACCAGTACCAGGTGGTGATGAAGCCGGCGCCGGAGAACATCCTCGACCTGTACCTCGGCTCGCTGGAAGCGCTCGGCTTCGACCTCAAGCAGAACGACGTGCGCTTCGTCGAGGACGATTGGGAAAACCCAACGCTGGGCGCCTGGGGCCTGGGCTGGGAAGTCTGGCTCAATGGCATGGAAGTCACCCAGTTCACCTACTTCCAGCAGGCCGGCGGCCTCGACTGCAAGCCGGTACTGGGCGAGATCACCTACGGGCTGGAACGTCTCGCGATGTACCTGCAGAAGGTCGAGAACGTCTACGACCTGATCTGGACTGAATGGGAGAAGCTTGGCCCGAACGGCCCGGAGATCCACCGCCTCACCTACGGCGACGTCTACCACCAGAACGAGGTCGAGCAGTCGACCTACAACTTCGAGCACGCCAACGTCGCGCTGCTGTTCGGCTTCTTCAACAGCTACGAATCGGAAGCGAAGCGGATGATCGAGGCAAAGCTCGCCCTGCCCGCCTACGAACTGGTACTGAAGGCCGGCCACACCTTCAACTTGCTCGATGCGCGCGGCGCGATCTCGGTCACCGAGCGCGCGGCCTACATCACCCGGATTCGCGCGCTGTCGCGCCTAGTCGCGCAGTCCTACTACGAATCGCGTGAAGCGCTCGGCTTCCCGATGATCGGCAACCCGGTGCGCGGCGTGCCGGGCCTCACCACGGACGCGCAGGACGCGGCCCAGCCCGGCTGGGTGCCGCCACTCAAGGCCGAACGCAAGATCGATCAGGACTGCCGATATTCCCCCATCATGACGCACCCCCATACCGCTCCCCTACTGGTCGAACTGCTGACCGAGGAACTCCCGCCCAAGGCGCTCGCTCGTCTCGGCGACGCCTTCGCCGAAGACCTGGCCCAGCGCCTTGCCGCGCGCGACCTGATCGACGGCGAAGCCGTGTTCGAACGCTTCGCCACGCCGCGCCGCCTGGCGGTGCTGATCCTCAACGTGCGCGCCGTCGCGCCGGACCGCCAGGTCCGCGAGAAGGTGCTGCCGGTGTCGGTCGCGCTCGACGCGAACAGCAACCCGACGCCGCCGCTGGCAAAGAAGCTGGCCGCGCTCGGCCGGCCCGAGCTCGGCATCGCCGATCTCGAGCGCGCCCAGGACGGCAGGGCCGAGGCCTTCTTCCTGAACTACTCGGCACCGGGCACCACGCTCACCGATGGCCTGCAGGCCGCACTCAAGGAAACGCTCGACAAGCTGCCGATCCCCAAGGGGATGACCTACCAGCGCCCCGACGGCAGGGACGTGCAGTTCGTGCGCCCAGTGCATCGCCTAACGGTGCTGCACGGCACCGAGGTGGTGCCGATCTTCGCGTTCGGCATCGAAGCCGGCGACACCACGCTCGGCCATCGCTTTCTGTCGAGCGGCACGGTCGCGATCGGCTCGGCCGCCGGCTATGCCGAGACGCTGCGCGAGCGCGGCCGCGTGATCCCGGACTTCGTCGACCGCAAGGAAAAGATCCGCACCGCGCTGGCAGAGCAGGCCGGCGGCGACACGGTGGTAATACCCGAGGCCCTGCTCTACGAGGTCGCCTCGCTGGTCGAATGGCCGGTGGTCTATGCCTGCCGCTTCGGGGACGAGTTCCTGCAGGTGCCGCAGGAATGCCTGATCCTGACCATGCAGACCAACCAGAAGTACTTCGCGCTGACCGACGCGGCCGGCAAGCTGCGCTCGCGCTTCCTGATCGTCTCGAACATCGAGACGGCCACGCCGGTGGAGATCGTCGAGGGCAACGAGCGCGTGGTGCGCCCGCGCCTGGCTGACGCCAAGTTCTTCTTCGAGACCGACAAGAAGACACGCCTGGCCGACCGCGTGCCGCGCCTGGCCAACGTGGTTTATCACAACAAGCTCGGCTCGCAGCTCGCGCGCGTCGAGCGCATCGAGGCGATCGCGGCCGGCATCGCGCCGGCGATCGGTGCCGACGCGAGGCTGGCGCAACGCGCCGCGCGCCTGGCCAAGGCCGACCTGCTGACCGACATGGTCGGCGAATTCCCCGAGCTGCAGGGTACCATGGGCACCTACTACGCGCGCCACGACGGCGAGCCAGAGGAGGTCGCGATTGCCTGCACCGAGCACTACCAGCCGCGCTTCTCGGGCGACACGCTGCCCGCGGCCGCCGTCAGCACCGCGGTGGCGCTGGCCGACAAGCTCGAGACCCTCGTCGGCATCTGGGGCATCGGTCTCGCGCCGACCGGCGAGAAGGACCCGTTCGCGCTACGCCGCCATGCGCTTGGCGTGCTGCGCCTGCTGCTCGAGAAGCAGCTGCCGCTCGATATCGTCGAACTGCTGCGCGCCGCCCAGGCGAGCTTCGCTGGCATCGCCGAGGTGGCCGACTCCACCGACGCGATCCTTGCCTTCTTCCTCGACCGCCTGGGCGGCCTGTTGCGCGAGCACGGCTACAGCGCCGGCGAGATCGACGCGGTGCTGGGCCTCGAGCCGACCCGCATCGACGAACTAATCGCGCGTCTAGACGCGGTGCGCGAGTTCACGCGCCTGGCCGAGGCCGAAGCACTGGCGGCCGCCAACAAGCGGATCTCGAACATTCTGAAGAAGTCGCAAGACACCGCGCCCGGCGCGATCCAGCCGGCGCTCCTGGCCGAGGCGGCTGAGAAGGCGCTGGCCGAGCAGTTAGCCCAGGTTGCGCCGCGCGTGCAGTCGCAGCTCGCCGCGCGCGACTACACCGGCGCGCTGTCGGCGCTAGCCGCGCTGCGCGCCCCGGTCGACACCTTCTTCAACGACGTAATGGTCAATGCCGAGGATCCGGTGCTGCGTGCCAACCGGCTCGCCTTGCTGTCGGTGCTACACCAGCAGATGAACTGCGTCGCCGACATCTCGAAGCTCGCCGCCTGAGCGGCCCATCGCCACGTCACGCGCAGCCAGGAGATACGCCATGCCGACGGGTGCCAACCGCAAGCTCGCCGTCCTCGATCGGGACGGCGTCATTAACGTCGATTCAGACACCTTCATCAAGACGCCCGACGAGTGGATCGCGCTGCCCGGCAGCCTCGAGGCGATCGCACGGCTTAACCACGCTGGCTATCGCGTGGTGGTCGCGACCAACCAGTCGGGAATCAGGCGCGGCCTGTTCGACATGGCCGCGCTCAACGCCATGCACCTGAAGATGCACAAGGCGGCCGCCGCGGTCGGCGCGCGCATCGACGCGGTGTTCTACTGCCCGCACACGGCCAACGACAACTGCGATTGCCGCAAGCCGAAGCCGGGCATGATGACGATGATCACGCAGCGCTTCGAGATCGAGCCGGCCCAGACGCCGATCGTCGGCGACGCGCTGCGCGACCTGCAGGCCGGCGTCGCGGTCAGCTTCCGACCGCACCTGGTGCTTACCGGCAAGGGCCGTAAGACGCTCGCGGCCGGCAAGCTGCCCGAGGGCACGCGTGTGCATGACGACCTGCGCGCCTTCGCGCTCGATTTTCTGTCCCAGCCACAGAAC
Source organism: Burkholderia sp. (assembly GCA_040946945.1). Lineage (GTDB taxonomy): Bacteria > Pseudomonadota > Gammaproteobacteria > Burkholderiales > Burkholderiaceae > Burkholderia. Next base: position 6,597 of record JAYFRX010000086.1, read on the forward strand.
TGACGCCGCACCGCCGTGCGCGCCTTCCGTAAACGCCAGAGCCCACGCCGATGCTTTTCCTCCGTTCGCTGCTGCTACTCGTCTATTTCGTGCTGTACACGGTGCCCTACGCGACCGCCTGCTTCATCGCGTTCCCGTTCCTGGGCCCACACGCACGCTACTGGATGGCGGCCGGCTGGTGCCGCTCGACGGTCGCCGTGGTGCGCTTGCTCAACGGCATCGACTACCGCATCGAGGGCATGGAGAACCTACCCGACGGCCCCGCCCTGCTGCTCTCCAAGCACCAGTCGGCCTGGGAGACGCTGGCTTTCCCCGCCCTGATGCCGCGTCCGCTCTGCTACGTGTTCAAGCGCGAGCTGCTCTACGTGCCCTTCTTCGGCTGGGCGCTCGGCCTGCTGCACATGATCAACATCAATCGCAAGGAAGGGAAAAACGCCTTCGACTCGGTGATCCGCCAAGGCAAAAATCGGCTCGCCGACGGCGCCTGGGTGATCATGTTCCCCGAGGGCACACGCACCCCGACCGGGTGCCAGGGCAAGTACAAGACGGGCGGCGCGCGCTTCGCGGTGGGCACCGGCGTGCCGGTGGTGCCGATCGCCCACAATGCGGGCCGCGTCTGGCCGCGCAATTCGTTCAACAAGTATCCGGATACAGTCACGGTGTCGATCGGCAAGCCGATCGATTCGCGCGGCCTCACGCCGGACGAGCTGAACCTTCGCGTCGAGCAGTGGATCGAAACGGAAATGCGCCGCATCGATCCCGATGCCTACCGCAACGAAAGCGGCGATGCGAACGGCGACGACCGAGCCGCCGACGCCGCACGACTCTGATTCAAGGTTTCATTCATATTGCGCAACGCCCAACGAAGCGATCTGATGCCCAAGCGTCCCAGGACACGGCCCGCCGTCGTCGCACTCGATCATCACCAGCTCGATCTGCCGCTGTTCGACGGACCGCCCTCGCCCGAGTGCGACCGCTCGCTGCGCAAGCTGACGCTGGACGGCCGCGCGCTCGAATACCGGCTCAAGCGCTCGGCGCGCCGCACCATCGGCTTCGTGATCGACGGCAGCGGCCTGTCGATCACGGCACCGAGCTGGGTCACGCTCACCGACATCGAGTCGGCGATCGCCGAGAAGCGGCGCTGGATCTTCGCCAAGCTCGCCGAGTGGCAGACCCGCATCGAGCAGCGCGTGCGGCCGCAGATTGACTGGAAGGACGACGCGCAGATCCCCTATCTCGGCAAGCCGGTGGCGATAACGATCGCCTCGGCCGATGGCACGCTGGCCTATGACGCCGAGCGCGCCGTGCTGGCGCTGGGCCTGCCCGCGCATGTCGATGCCCAGCAGATCCAGGATCGCGTGCAGGGCTGGCTGCAGGGCCAGGCGAAACGGATCTTCGGTGAACGCCTGGCGGTTTATGCACAGAAGCTCGGCGTGAGCTACCGTGCCTATGCGCTATCCTCGGCCTCGACGCGCTGGGGCAGCTGCTCGAGCGACGGCAAGATCCGCTTGAACTGGCGCCTGGTGCACTTTCCGATGTCGATCGTCGACTACGTGGTCGCGCACGAGCTCGCGCACCTGCGCGAGATGAACCACAGCCCCGCCTTCTGGCAGACCGTCGAATTGATTTTCCCCCAATTTCGCGAGGCGCGGCACACGCTCACGCATCATCCGCCCGAACTGCTGCCGGTGCCCTGAGCGCGACCCCTCCCGTTTTGTAAGCGGCTCGGTTGCCCTGCGCGCACGCGTGAAGCATGATGGCGATGGCGTGTGGTAGCCCGTGTAGATCTGGAGAGGTCGTGGGCACGATCTCTCCAGATCTACACGGTTGCGGGCGTAAGCGGGGGTAGCCGGCTTTAACTTGTCGGCCACGTTCCAGGGCAGCAGTTCGTCGATGCGAGAGATCTTGTGATCAGCGATATGGGTCAGAACGTATTCCAGGTAGATGGGCCGGCCCCCGCGAAAACCGGACACTGGGTAACGCTTAAAATTTGAGGTAGTCTTCCGCCTATGTTTAAGCCTACAACTAACAACATGGAACCCGTTGACGTTCTGACACAGCCGGAGCAGCGCCGACGCCGCTCGTTCGAAGAAAAACTGGCGATTGTGCGTGAAACCTTCGAACCCGGAGCTACCGTTTCTGGGGTAGCCCGTCCTCATCAGGTGAATGCGAACCAGGTGTTCGCGTGGCGCAAGCTGTATCAGGACGGCAG
>JAYFRX010000087.1:0-8793 GCA_040946945.1 Burkholderia sp.
TCGACCCAGCTCTCGATCTCTGCTGGGGTCAGGTCGAACTGGCGGCTGGCTGCGGCCACCGTCGTCTTGCCCTGGATGATCTCAAGGGCCAGCGCCGACTTACGCCGGGCGGTCCAGCGCTTGATCTCTTCTTCCATCATTTCGCTCATCGGCGTCTCTTTCGGGGGAAGTAACACCTGAGCAGGTTTTCAGTAGGTCATTACAAACGCGCTGTCGTCCTGCGCTTGCTGCGCGGCGAATCGATTGACGCGGTGTCTCGCGAAGTTGGCGTCACGATCGCCGAGCTCGAACAATGGCGCGAACTCGCCCTGGCAGGCATCGCAGCCGGTCTGAAGTCGCGCCAGACCGATCCGTTGGAAGTCAAGCTCAAGGAAAAGCCGTGCATCGCGTCGGCGAACTGACCATGGAGGTCGAAATGCTGCGCATGGAGCGCGAGCGGCAGGAGCGCCGCCCTTTGATCGTCCGGAACTCGTCGACATGAGCCACACGATCTCCGCGACAGGCAAACCCTTCGGATTGCAATGGATATGCCAGGCGCTCGACTTTCCGCGCTCCGCGATCTATGCCGAGCGCGCCAGGGCGTTCAACAAGGTCACCCCACTTGCCCCTGTCCGACGTGGCCCAAAGCCCAAGGCGCCGGATCACAAGCGGCTCGCAGCTGTTCGCGCCGATCTAACTCGCACGCCGTTCGTCGGCGAAGGGGTGCCCAAGGTCTGGGCACGCTTGCGCATTCAGGACGACATCCGCGTGTCCCGAGTCCGTGTCTCGCCGCTGATCGGCGAACACGGCCTGCTTTCGCCCCATCGGCAACCGCAGAAACCGCCCAATGCTCACGATGGTCGAATGACGACTGATCGGCCTAACGAGATGTGGGGGCGCCGATGGCGCCAAGGTTTAAACCGTCGATGAGGGCCTGGTCTGGATCTTCGCTGCGGTTAATCATTGCGGCGCGACGTGTGTTGGCATCCACGTCACCAAAGTGGGCGACCACTTTGCCGCACTGGAGCCAATCAGCCAAGGGGTGCGCGAGCAGTTCGGATCGGTCGAAGCTGATGCCGGCCGCAGACTGTCCCTGCGAATGGATCACGGCTCGCAGTACAGGTCGGACGATTTCCGCGCCCAGCTCAAGTTCTGGGGGATTACGCCGAGCCACGCCTTCGTCGCTGAGCCGCAGACCAACGGCGTCGCCGAGCGTTTCAATCGGACCATGAAGGAGCAAGCTATCCACGGACGGCTGTTCAACAACGTTGAAGAAGTTCGTGCTCCCGCCGTCGCTTTCAAGGACCGATACAATCGCGAATGGCGTCTCGAAAAACTGGGCTTCAAGACACCCCTCGAAGCCCGTCAGGCGCCGCTCTTGACACTTGCCGCCTGATCGCAAAATCGTGTCTAAACAACCGGATCCGGTACACGGTTCGCATCGCTTTTTTTCAGGCAGCGTCGATGCTCCTCATTCCGCGTCGGGCAGGATCGCCTCGTCGCCGAACAGGTTCTCGAGGGTCTCGCGCGGGCGCACCAGGTAGGCGTTGACGCCGTCAACCAGTACCTCGGCCGCGCGCGGGCGCGTGTTGTAGTTTGAGCTCATCACGAAGCCGTAGGCGCCGGCCGAGCGGATCGCCAGCAGCTCGCCCGGGGCGATTGCCAGCGTGCGCTCGCGGCCGAGCCAGTCGCCGCTCTCGCAGACCGGGCCGACCACGTCGTAGATGGCGCTGGCATGCACGCTGTGTTCCTTGACCGGCACGATCGCGTGATAGGCCTCGTACATGGCCGGGCGCGCCAGGTCGTTCATGGCCGCGTCGACGATCGCGAAGTTCTTCTCCTCGCCCGGCTTGAGGAATTTGACGCGCGTGAGCAGGATGCCGGCATTGCCGGTCAGCGAGCGGCCCGGCTCGAAATAGACCTCGCGCTGGCCGTGGCCGCGCGCATCGAGCCTGGCGAATAGCGCCGCCACGAAATCGCCGATCGCGGGCGGTGTCTCGTCGGCATAAGTGATGCCCAGGCCGCCGCCAATGTCGATGTGATGGATCGCGATGCCGTCGGCCTCGATCTGCTCGACCAGGTCGAGCACCTTGTCGAGCGCGTCGAGATAGGGGCTCAGCTCGGTAATCTGCGAGCCGATGTGGCAGTCAATGCCGATCACCTGCAGGTTCCGCAGCGCGGCAGCGGCGCGGTAGCTGGCGCGCGCCTCGGCGAAGGCCACGCCGAACTTGTTGGCCTTCAGGCCGGTGGAGATGTAGGGATGCGTCTTCGGGTCGACGTTGGGATTCACGCGCAGCGAGACCGGCGCGCGCTTGCCGAGCGAGCCGGCCACCTCGTTGAGGCGGTCGAGCTCGGGGATCGACTCGACGTTGAAGCATTTCACGCCGGCCTGCAGCGCCACGCGCATTTCCTCGGCGCCCTTGCCGACGCCCGAGAACACCACGTTTTCCGCCTTGCCGCCAGCCGCCAGCACGCGCGCGAGCTCGCCGCCCGACACGATGTCGAAGCCGGCGCCCAGGCGCACGAACACATTCAGCACGCCGAGGTTGCTGTTCGCCTTGACGGCCACGTGAATCGCGGCGCGGCGGCCCTCGCAGGCCTGCGCATAGGCCTGGTAGGCGGCCGTCAGCGCGGCGCGCGAGTAGACGTAGAGAGGCGTATCGAAGTGTTTGGCGAGCTTGTCGGTCGGAATGCCCTCAGCATGCAGCGTGCCGTTGACGTAATCAAAACGAGGTGAGTCATCCGAGTCATCCGAAATCAAAACGAGGTGAGTCATCCGGAAATCATCGAGTGGGAGGGGCGGCGGAGGCCGGGGCCGGCGCGGCGAGCGACGGCGAAAACTGCAGCATAGTGCCGACGGAGGCGGAGATCGGCTCCTCGCCGGACGTGGCGCTGGCACCCGAGGTAGCATCCTCGGGGACGGGCGCGGTCTCGACGGTCGGTTTCGCGGGCAAGGGCGGCACGACGTGCAGATAGAGCGCGCCGCGTTGACCGCAGCCGGCCAGCGCCAAAGCCGCTACAATCGTGCTCATCTGGAAAACGACACGCATGATTGTTCCTAAACAATTTAATCGGTGGAGTCTAGCATGAGCGACACCGAATACCTGACTCGCGCCGAGGCCGTTCTGGCGGCCGTCGAGCGCTGCGTGGGCGAGGCCAACAAAGGCGATCTCGACATCGATCTCGGCCGTAACGGTAGCGTCGTCACGCTGAGTTTCGAGAACGGCACGAAGATCATCGTGAACCTGCAGCCGCCGATGAAGGAGGTCTGGATCGCGGCCAAGTCGGGCGGCTTCCATTACCGCTACGTCGACGGTGCCTGGCGCGATACGCGCTCGGGCGACGAGTTTTTCGGGGCGCTGACGCGTTACGCGAGCGAGCAGGCCGGCGAGCCGGTGAAGTTCAGTGCCTGGGCGTAGCAGCGAGGCGGCCGTTTCCCGATGCGGCCCCCAAGTAAGAGGGGGGAGCTTCGCGGAATCGTGTGGGTAAAAAGCCATCTTTCAGATCTTGGGCAGCATGCAGGTGAGGATCTTCAGAGTTAATGTCGAATCTGGTGTACGGCGGTCGGGAGGGATTTGAGAAGGCGGGGTGGCGTGAGCATGTTGCTTTTCGCGGTAACGCCTAGCAACCGGAGGCCCACCACCATGGCGAAACGTAGGCAGGAAGCGCGGAGCAGTCAAGCAGCAGAAATGGAAATCAAGGGGGCCGTTCGGTCTGGATGAGTTGATCCGGCAAGGCTCGCGGCAGGTTATCCATCAGGCCATCGAGGCGGAATTGGCGGCGTTGCTCGAACAGTATTCGAACGTGAAGACACTGCACGGCCGGCGCGCGATCGTGCGCAATGGTTATCTGCCTGAGCGCGAAATCATCATGGCCATCGGTCCGGTGCCGGTCCATGCGCCGAAGGTGCGCGGCCGTTCGGGCTCGGGGGCGAAGTTCAATTCGAACATGGTACCACCGTATGTGCGCAAGTCGCCGCGGGCGTCGGCAGCGCTGCCGTGGCTCTAACCGGCGAGGCGTCTCGACGGGCGACATGAGCGAAGCATTCAGCGTACTGCTGGGCGCAACAGGCCAAAGGGCGCTCGCCGAACGTCGTGGCGCGGCTGAAGGCGCAGTGAGTGCAAGAATTTGAGCAGTGGAACAAGCGTGATCTGTCGGGTTCACGCTGGGTCTACTGGTGGGCTGACGACACTCATACCGGCGCGCGCAGTGAGATTCCGACGGTCAGTGCCTGCTTGTCGTCATTGGCCTGAAACCGGATGGGACGAAGGAGCGCGTGGCGATTGCCGACGGGTACCCCGAATCGAAGGAGGCGTGACTGGGAACTGTTGCTGGACCCGAAGGCCCGCGCGCTGCAAGCGGGGGCCATTGCTGGCCAACGGCGACGGCGCGATGGGCCGCCCTCGAGGAACTCTTTCCGCAAACACGGCATCAGCGTTGCTTGTTTCACAAGATCGGACCTGATTAGTTACTTGACTCCGAAGCAGGCATGAAATCAGGTATCGTTCGCCAGATGCTTACGGAGCGTGCGCCATGCCCATCAACAGACTCCAGTTTCAGACCGGTCTGTCGATGAACGAATTTCAGGAGCAGTATGGCAACGAAGCGCAATGCGAGGCCGCGCTGGTCGAGTCTCGCTGGCCCGATGGCTGGGTGCCCTCGATGCAAGGGCACGCGCTACGCCAGCGCCCACAACGGCCGGCGACTGTGAGAATGCCTGAGCCAGTCCTGCCGTTACCAATGCTCGTCGATCGTCGGAACGATATTCGAGAAGACGAAATTGCCGCTGACGACCTGGTTGCTGGCGATCTACCTGGTGACGCAGAGCAAGAACGCCATCAGCGGACTGGAGCTCAAACGCCAGCTGGGCGTGAGCTACAAGACGGTCTGGCTCATCACGCACAAGTTGCTGGAGACCAGGTGGCTGCGCGAAGAGCGACGCCGGCTCGACGAACGGGTCGAGGTCGACGACGCGTATCTGGGCGGGGAACGCTCCGGCGGTAAGGCTGTGGGCGTGGCGCGCCCGGCAAGACGCCGTTTGTAGCGGCCGTGCAGACTTCTGACGATGGCCGTCCTCTGTTCATGCGGCTCTCGCCCGTGCCGGGCTTTACCAAAGCGGCCCTTGAAGTCTGGGCGGCCAGCAGCCTGATGCCCACCGCGTGCGTCGTTTCCGATGGCCTGTGGTGTTTCGACGGCGTGACGCAAAAGGCTGCCAGTCATGAGCGACATGTCACGGGCGGTGACCGTCAGGCCGCGCAGCGCCCCGAGTTTCGCTGGGTCAACACGATGCTCGGCAACCTGAAAACGGCCTTCAAGGGCACGTACCAGGCTATCGATCACGCCAAATATGCCCATCGCTATCTCGCTGAATTCGTCTACCGTTTCAACCGTCGTTTCGATTTTCCGGCGATGGCGCCGCGCCTGCTTCGGGCCGCCGTTACGACAAAACCTCATCCGCGCCGTGTGTTTAGTGTCTCGGAGTAAAGTAACCAATCAGGTGGGCCGAATACGTCGCGACCAACTGATCGAAATCGATAAGGGCCTCGGCGCGCGTTGCGGCGTGCCAGATTGTTGAGCGCGCTGCCTTCCCCCGAGCACGCTGCGATTTGGGCAAGGCGTTCTGTACATTTCCGATCTTGTGAAACCAGCAACGCTAATGCCGTGTTTGCGGAAAGACTTCCTCGAGGGCGGCCCACCGCCCCATCGGGGCGTCGCCGCTGGCCAGCAATGGCCTCGCTTGCAGCCCGCGGGCCTTCAGGTCGAGCAACAGTTCCAGCCACGCATCCTTCGACTCGCGGTACCCGTCGGCAATCGCCACGCGCTCCTTCGTTCCATCCGGTTTCACGCCAATGACGACAAGCAGGCACTGACCGTCGGCATCCTCACGGTGCGCGTCGGTATGAATGCCGTCAGCCACCATTAGGCCCAGCGTGAAGCCGACAGATCACGCTTGTTGCACTGCTCAAATTCTTGCATCCACTGCGCTTCTTGCACCCACTGCGCTTTCAGCCGCGCCACGACGTTCGGCGAGAGCCCTTTGGCCTGTTGCGCCCAGCAGTACGCTGAATGCTTCGCTCATGTCGCCCGTCGAGACGCCACGCAGGTAGAGCCACGGCAGCGCTGCCGACGCCCGCGGCGACTTGCGCACATACGGCGGTACCATGTTCGAATTGGACTTCGCCCCCCGAGCCCAAACGGTCGAGCACCTTCGGTGTCTGGACCAGCACCGGACCGATGGCCGTGACGCTTTCGCGCTCAGGCAGATAATCATCGACTGTTCGCGCAACGCCGCCAATTCCGCCTCGATGGCCTGATGGATAACCTGCCGTGCGCCTTGCCGGATCAACTCATCTAGACCGCACGGCCCCTTGATTGCCGTTTCTGCTTCCTGCGTATGTTTCGCCATGGTGGTGGGTCTCGGGTTGCTATAGGCGTTACCGCGGAAAGCAACGTGCTCACGCAACAGCCACCGCTTTCTCAAACCCCGCCCGACCGCCGTACACCAGATTCGACATTAACTCAGCAAGCAGCTTGAAGTAACGGTGCACGCTCGTCGGCGAGATAGCAGTTTCGGCGGACGCGCCAGTGCGTGGAGCCAGCCGCCGGCTTCGTGTGCAGGGTCTTGTGAATCAGTTGAGCCAGCCACTCATCGCCAATCGTGCGCAGCTGGCCCGGAGGTACTTCGTCATACAGCCCGTTGATGCGATGCTCCAGGAACCGGATACGCCACTTGCCCACCGTAGAATGCGTGAGTTGAAGACGCTCGGCGATGGCGCTGTGGGGCTCCCCAGTTGCCGCTGCCAGTATGATCCGCGCCCGCGTCACGAGCGCCGCCGACATCAAACGCGAACGGGCATCGAAGTCAGTTTGCGAGCGCTCGTCCTCGCGCAGCGCCAGTTCGGCCTTCGGTCGTCCCATCGGTATGCTGGTATCTCCCGTTCCATGGATACCGGCATGCTACGTGAACATAGAGTAGTTAACAACAGAACGGAAAACTAGGCGAACACCACATCGCGTTGCAGATCGAGGGCGATCAGCCCCATCGCGCGGGCCAGTTGCAGAACCTGGCGGCGGTCCAGCCGCGAGCCCATAAAGCTGGCGACTTGGCCGTCGCTCTCTACGGTGAACTGGAACAGCGCGCCGCCCTCGCCGAACCAGGCACCCGGCACGGATTCGGACTCGCGCCAGGCCAGCCCGTCGATCACGCGGCCGATCGCGTCGCGGATCGTCTCGCCCAGCGCAATCGACGGTGCGACGTCACCGAGGTCGTCGAGCGAGTAGGGGCCGGGCGTTGCGGGGCGGCGATAGAACAGGTAGTCGGTATTCACGAGGCGCGGTCATAAAGAAGGATCATCCTGCAAATTAGCGCGAGAACCCTGTCGAATGGAATAGGGAACGGTTCCGGCTGTGGCGCCGGCGTAACAGTTTTCGCACGATGAAAGCAATTTTTCATGTTAAGTATCCCGTTCCGAGGCGTTGAAGGACCGATCGTCGCGCGGCATATCAGACTGATCTGAAATCGGCGCGGGACGAGTCAGCGTGCGCTCACATCGTCAAAAAGCCGTGTCGCGACAAAGCGGCCCGCTCTCCGGCACCATCGTGCCGCGGCGATCAGCGCCGCTCATCCAGGCAGGCCGTCCGGCAAAAAACAGGGTCTTCGCGGAATCATGTGGGTAAATTTCGTCATGAAAATGCCTGATAGCGAATGTGGGAGGGGTTGCGAGATTCGGATGTTGCGAAAAAGCTGGCATGATTGCCGCGATGGCTACTTCACGCAAACGAAAGCATCTGTCCGACGCGTACCGCTTCGAAGGATTCCGTCCTCTCCAAGAGATCCACGACGTGTTCGGCGATCGAGTCGCACCCGTCATCGCGCTGGTTCGGCGCTCAAAAAAACGGCCTGAACTGGGGGCAACCGGATATAGTCCTGGCTACGGTCGCAAGCAACCTTGTGCATGCGATCTGTCGAGCGGCACCTCGCACATCTACCTGGCGTTCGAGGTGCGAGGCGTTCGATGTCAGTGCGACGGCACGGTGAAGCGCGAGCGGCTGAGCTTCCTTGCCGACAACCCGCACGACACGCAGCAGTTCGCGTGGTAGGTCGGCCGCCGCTGTCGGGAAAGCGCGGTCAAGGATATAGCCGACGCGCTGCACCTGGACTGGCATACGGTCAAGGATCTCGACAAGCAATACATGCGAGCGCAATTGGAACGGTTCGGTTCACCGACCCCGAAGGGGATCGGCATCGACGAGATCTCGATTCGCAAAGGCCACACGTACCGGATCGTCGTGAGCGTAAAACCATCTGGCCGACGCATCCGTTCCATCTCGCTCTCGTCGATGACATAAGTCCACCTGATTAGTTACTTGACTCCGAAGCAGGCGTGAAATCAAGTATCGTTCGCCAGGTGCTTACGGAGCGTGCGCCATGCCCATGAACAGAATCCAGTTTCAGGCCGGTCTGTCGATGAAAGAATTTCAGGAGCAGTGCGGCAACGAAGCGCAATGCGAGGCCGCGCTGGTCGAGTCTCGCTGGCCAGATGGCTGCTGGGTGTGCTCTCGATGCAAGGGCACGCGCTACGCCAGCGCCTACAACGGCCGGCGACTGTGGGAATGCCTCAGCCAGTCTTGCCGGTACCAATGCTCGTCGAGCGTCGGAACGATATTCGAGAAGACGAAATTGCCGATGACGACCTGGTTTCTGGCGATCTACCTGGTGACGCAGAGCAAGAACGCCATCAGCGGACTGGAGCTCAAACGCCAGCTGGGCGTGAGCTACAAGACGGTCTGGCTCATCAAGCACAAGTTGCTGGA
>JAYFRX010000088.1:0-8713 GCA_040946945.1 Burkholderia sp.
GCTTCGTTGCCGTACTGCTCCTGAAATTCTTTCATCGACAGACCGGCCTGAAACTGGATTCTGTTCATGGGCATGGCGCACGCTCCGTAAGCATCTGGCGAACGATACCTGATTTCATGCCTGCTTCAGAGTCAAGTAAATAATCAGGAAAAATTTTCGAATCTTCACAGACCGCCCGGAAAGCCTTGCCAAGCGGGACTGTGCGCGTTGCGCACGGCGGACCGCCCGTCCTCCCGCGAGTCGCCGGCGCTTACTGCTGCGGTGCGCGCAGGTAGATCTCGACGCGGCGGTTCTGCGCGCGGCCGACCTCGGTGGCGTTGTCGGCCACCGGGTTCGAGGCACCCATGCCTTGCGCGCCCAGGCGGCTGCCTGCGACGCCGCGCTGCACCAGCGCGGTCACCACGCTGGTCGCGCGGTCTTTCGACAGCGTCTGATTATGCGTGGCCGAACCCGTGCTGTCGGTGTAGCCGACCGCCGAGACGGTGATCTGCGGGTTCTGGTTCAGCGTCGAGGCCAGGTCGTTGAACAGCGGGGCGAAGGCCAGCGTGATCGCGTACTGATCGGGCGCGAAGGTCACCGAGCTCGGCACATTCAGCTTCAGCGAGCCGTCCGGCTGTTCCGTCACCTGGGTGCCGGTCTTCTGGGCCGACGGTGCCAAGCGGTTCTTGATCGCCTGCCAGTTGTAGCCGGTCACGCCGCCGACCAGCGCACCGAGGCCGGCACCGATAGCTGCGCCCTTGCCGCCGCCCGCGAGAACGCCCATGCCCGCGCCGAGTGCCGCGCCGGCACCGGTGACAACGGCGGTGTTGTTGCCTTGCGGCGAGGCGCAGCCTGCCAGCAAGGTGCCTGCGAGGGCGAAGACGGACAAGCACGTCGCGATTTTGGTATTCATGTCGAGTTCCTCTCTGAAGTGAACAAGTCGGTCACTACTCGGTGGAGCGCTTCGTGTGGACGAGGCGCCTCAGACGGGCCGCATGCCCCGTTCGGGACCAAGGTTGTTCGGACGGAGCGCGGCCAGCCTCTACGGCGGTTTCAAGGTCGAAGTGCAACAGAAGCGCGTAGAGCCCGGAGGGTATCCCCCAAGGCAACGATTTCATGATGACGCTGACGAACATCGAACAATTCGGGCATGAACACTTCGGCCGGGAACTTCCAGCCCAAGCTTTTGCGCGGACGAGTGTTCATTTTCCAGCCGATGTCGTCGAGTTCGGCCTGGGAGAACACGGCCAGCTCTGTACCCTTGGGCATGTACTGGTTGGCATGTGCTGGCGCAGCAGCCCGTTGGTGTTCTCGTTACGCCCGCGCTGCCACGGGCTATGCGGGTCGGCAAAGTAGATCTTGATGCCCGTCGCTTCGAAAAGCTGCTCGTGCTTCGCCATTTCTCGCGCACCTAGATCATAGGTCATGGAAGGCCGGCGGCTGGACATCGATGTTGTTCAGGATCGTACTGAACGAGGTGACAGCCGCCTCAGCCGTGGCGTTCTCCATTTTTCTCGGCGTGACGAACAGCGAAGTGCGCTCGACCATGGTGGCAACCGAAGCCGCATTGCGCGGCGCCCTTGATCAGGTCGCCTTCCCAGAGCCCTGGCACGATCCGTTCGTCGATCTCAGCGGGGCGGTCATGGATGCTGACCAGACTGGGGATCCTGCCCCGACGATGTTCGCCGCGAGCCCGGGGCCGGCGGCTCTTGTAGGGCTGTCGCAGACCGGCGATCCGTTCCGCCCGCAACAAGCCGCGCGGCAGGGCGTACAGTGCGGTGTAGATTGTTTCGTGACTAGCCCGCAGGGTTGGCTCATCGGGGTTCATGTTTCGCAGTATGCCCGTGATCTGTTCGGGAGAGTGCGGCTCACGCAGCAATTGTGCGACCGTCGCCCACAGCGGCCCCTGCGGGTCCAGCCGGGCGGGGGGGGGCCGCGCCTGCCAGATGACGGGTGCGTTGCTGGGCGAGCGGCGCACGATAGCCGCCAGCGAGCAGCCCGGTCGTCCCTTCTTCGCGGCCGGTTCCGGCGCACGCCAGCCGTTCGGCGCAATGCGCGGCTGATCCAACTCGGCGCGCGATCCAAGCAGCGGGCTATTGCCCGCTGCTTGGATCCCTGCTCAAAGCTCAGTTGGATCATCGTGCGCTCTTCACAACTCAGGTGTTTGTAGGTTCTCATCGCAACACAATACCTCTCGGTAGGTGTTGCACTTGAGATTTGAAGCCGCCCTTTCATTTTTCCCGCCCGCCGCACTGTAGTATGACGATTGCTGACGTTTCGCAAGCAGAATCGTCGGTTCCGAGGCGATTTCGTGACATGCGGGCGAGGTGGTACCCACGGAGTTTCGATGAGTCTTGAACGGGCCACTGTCGACGCCGCGCTCGCGGCGCTCGTCGACCCCAACACCGGCCGCCCCTACGCCGCCAACAAGGGCATTCGCGAGGTTTCGATCGACGGCGACATGGTTTCCGTCAGCGTGGTGCTCGGTTACCCGGCGCTGAGCCAGCACGAGGACGTGCGCCAGCGCGTGGCCACCGCGCTGGCCCAGGTACCGGGCGTGCGCGCCGCGCGCGTGGCGGTCAGCCAGGACATCGTCGCCCATACCGTGCAGCGCGGCGTGAAGCTGCTGCCGAACGTGAAGAACATCGTGGCGGTGGCCTCGGGCAAGGGCGGCGTGGGCAAGAGCACCACCGCCGTCAACCTGGCGCTGGCGCTGTCCCAGGAAGACGCCTCGGTCGGCATCCTCGACGCCGACATCTACGGCCCCTCGCTGCCGACCATGCTCGGCGTGCACGGCCGCCCCGAGTCGCCCGACGACAAGTCAATGAACCCGCTGGTGAGCCACGACTTGCAGGCCAATTCGATCGGCTTCCTGATCGACGAAGACAATCCGATGGTCTGGCGCGGGCCAATGGCGACCTCGGCGCTGGAACAGTTGCTGCGACAGACCAACTGGCAGGACCTCGACTACCTGATCGTTGACATGCCGCCAGGTACCGGCGACATCCAGCTCACGCTGGCGCAGCGCGTGCCGGTGACGGGCGCGGTGATAGTCACTACGCCGCAGGACATCGCTCTGCTCGACGCCAAGAAGGGCCTCAAAATGTTCGAGAAAGTGGGCATCCCGATCCTCGGCATCGTCGAGAACATGAGCATCCATGTCTGCTCGAACTGCGGGCACGAGGAGCATGTGTTCGGCGCGGGCGGCGCGGCGCGCATGGCGGCCGACTACGGCGTGCCGGTGCTGGGCAGCTTGCCGCTGGACATCGCGATCCGCGAGCAGACCGACAGCGGCACGCCGACCGTGGCCGCCGCGCCCGATTCCGCGGTAGCGGCGCGTTATCGCGAGATCGCACGGCAGGTGGCGATCGCGATCGCGGAGCGCGCCAAGGACATGAGCGCGAAATTCCCTCCGATCGTGGTCCAAAATACGCAAAACCAAGCGCGCGGCGATGTTTCACGCGGGGCAGCCGGGGTATGATGACGACTTTTCCCCTGGTCCCCTTTTTCTGTACGGCCAGCGCTGCTGCCTACCCGGCATGCGCGCCGGCGTGAGGATCTCATGAAACAACGATTCGACGGGACGGCTGGTGCCACCGCGCTCGCCGTCCTGGCCGCGACAGTCTTGCTCAATGGCTGCACCTCCTTCGCGTCGACCCACGAGAAGCGCGCCGACGCGATGCTGCAGCCGACCGTCGGCAGCCAGACGCGCGGCGCGGTGAGCTTCGTCGAGCGCCCCGACGGGGTGCAGGTTACCTACAACATCGTCGGCCTGCCGCCCAACAGCGACCACGCGTTGCAGATCCACGAGCGCGGCGACTGCAATGCCGTGGACGGCGCCAGCGCGGGCCCGGTGTTCGCGCCGGCGGCCGACCGGCTACGCGCCGGCGCGCGCGTGGCGGGCGACCTCGGCAACTTCCATGCCGATTTCACCGGTGTGGCGGCCGGCTTCATCGTGGCACCCGACGTCGCGCTCGATGGCGTGCGCTCGGTGCTCAACCGCTCGGTCCTGATTCATCGCGACGCCAGCGACCCGGCCTTCTCTCAGCACGGCGCGGGGCCCGGCCTCGCCTGCGGCGTGGTGCGCCAATAAGGTGCTGCCGCGCGGCGGCCGCGATCGCGTAAAATTTGCGCCTTTCCCTGCCGCCAGGCTCGCCCGGCGCGGCGACCACGATCTGTAGCCTTTTTATGAGCATCAAGTCCGACAAGTGGATCCGGCGCATGGCCGAGCAACACAAGATGATCGAGCCCTTCGTGCCCGACCAGGTCCGCGCGTCCGAGGACGGTCGCAGGATCGTCAGCTACGGCACCTCGAGCTACGGCTACGACATCCGCTGCGCCGACGAATTCAAGATCTTCACCAACATCAACTCGACCATCGTCGATCCCAAGAACTTCGACGAGGGCTCCTTCGTCGACTTCAAGGGCGATGTCTGCGTCATCCCGCCGAACTCGTTCGCGCTGGCGCGTACCGTCGAGTACTTCCGGATCCCGCGTACCGTGCTGACGGTCTGCCTGGGCAAGTCCACCTACGCGCGCTGCGGCATCATCGTCAACGTGACGCCCTTCGAACCCGAATGGGAAGGCTACGTGACGCTCGAGTTCTCGAACACCACGCCGCTGCCGGCCAAGATCTACGCGAACGAGGGCGTCGCGCAGGTGCTTTTCTTCGAGAGCGACGAGGTCTGCGACGTGTCCTATGCCGATCGCGGTGGCAAGTACCAGGGCCAGCGCGGTGTCACGCTGCCGAAAACCTGAACCTGATCTGGCTGTTTACCCGCTACGCCAACCAGTGACCGGGTGACCGCTGTGCTTCGCGTGCCGCGGCCGTTCTTTTTGGAGATTCGCCCATGAAGTTTCGTTTTCCCGTCGTCATCATCGACGAAGATTTCCGCTCCGAGAACATCTCGGGCTCCGGCATCCGGGCGCTTGCCGAAGCGATCGAGAAGGAAGGGGTGGAAGTCCTCGGCCTGACGAGCTACGGCGATCTGACCTCGTTCGCCCAGCAGTCGAGCCGCGCGTCGTGCTTCATCCTGTCGATCGACGACGACGAGCTGATGCTCGGGGAAACCGGCCCGGACGGCGAACGGCCCGAACTAGCCACCGCCATCCTGGAACTGCGCGCCTTCGTGACCGAAGTGCGCCGCCGCAACGCCGACATCCCGATCTTCCTGTACGGCGAGACGCGCACCTCGCGCCATATCCCGAACGACGTACTGCGCGAGCTGCATGGCTTCATCCACATGTTCGAGGACACGCCCGAGTTCGTGGCGCGCCACATCATCCGCGAGACCAAGGTCTACCTCGATTCGCTGGCGCCGCCGTTTTTCAAGGAACTGGTCAAGTATGCGGACGAGGGCTCCTATTCGTGGCACTGCCCGGGGCACTCGGGCGGCGTGGCCTTCCTGAAAAACCCGCTCGGCCAGATGTTCCACCAGTTCTTCGGCGAGAACATGCTGCGCGCCGACGTCTGCAATGCCGTCGACGAGCTCGGCCAGCTGCTCGACCATACCGGCCCGGTGGCCGCCTCGGAGCGCAATGCCGCGCGCATCTTCAACGCCGACCACCTGTTCTTCGTCACCAACGGCACCTCGACCTCGAACAAGATCGTCTGGCACGCCAACGTGGCACCAGGCGACATTGTGCTGGTCGACCGCAACTGCCACAAGTCGATCCTGCACGCGATCACCATGACGCATGCGATCCCGGTGTTCCTGACGCCGACGCGCAACCACTTCGGCATCATCGGGCCGATCCCGCGCGACGAGTTCAAGCCGGAGAACATCCGCAAGAAAATCGAGGCGAACCCGTTCGCGCGCGAGTCGCTGCAGAAGAACCCGAACGCCAAGCCGCGGATCCTGACGATCACCCAGAGCACCTACGACGGCGTGATCTACAACGTCGAGCACATCAAGGACCTGCTGGGTGACCTGCTCGACACGCTGCACTTCGACGAGGCCTGGCTGCCGCACGCGGAATTCCACGAGTTCTACCAGGACATGCACGCGATCGGCGCGGACCGCCCGCGTACCGGCGCGCTGGTGTTCGCCACGCACTCCACGCACAAGCTGCTGGCCGGCGTCTCGCAGGCCTCGCAGATCGTGGTGCAGGACTCGGAGAACCGCACCTTCGACAAGCACCGCTTCAACGAGGCCTACCTGATGCATACCTCGACCAGCCCGCAGTACGCCATCATCGCCTCGTGCGACGTGGCTGCCGCGATGATGGAGCCGCCCGGCGGCACCGCGCTGGTCGAGGAGTCGATCGCCGAGGCGATCGAGTTCCGCCGCGCGATGCGCAAGGTCGACGCCGAGTACGGCGACGACTGGTTCTTCTCGGTGTGGGGCCCGGGCACGCTTCCCGAGGAAGGGATCGGCTCGCGCGAGGACTGGATCCTGCGCCCGAACGACCGCTGGCACGGCTTCGGCTCGCTCGCGGAAGGCTTCAACATGCTGGACCCGATCAAGGCCACCATCATCACACCGGGCCTGGACGTGGACGGCGAGTTCGGCGAGACCGGGATCCCGGCGGCGATCGTCACCAAGTACCTGGCCGAGCATGGAATCATCGTCGAGAAGACGGGCCTCTACTCGTTTTTCATCATGTTCACGATCGGCATCACCAAGGGCCGCTGGAACTCGATGGTCACCGAGCTGCAGCAGTTCAAGGACGATTACGACAACAACCAGCCGCTCTGGCGCGTGCTGCCCGAGTTCGTCGCGCAGTTCCCGATTTACGAGAGCGTCGGCCTGCGCGACCTCTGCACGCAGATCCACGACGTCTACCGCACCAACGACATCGCGCGCCTGACCACCGAGATGTACCTCTCGGACATGGAGCCGGCGATGAAGGCCTCGGACGCGTTCGCCAAGCTCGCGCACCGCGAGATCAACCGCGTGCCGCTCGACGAGCTGGAAGGGCGCGTCACCAGCATCCTGCTCACGCCTTATCCGCCGGGCATCCCTCTGTTGATCCCGGGCGAGCGCTTCAATGCCGCGATCGTCAACTACCTGCGTTTCGTCCGTGATTTCAACGAGCGTTTCCCGGGCTTCCGCACCGACGTGCATGGTCTGGTGGCCGCGGAAGTGAACGGGCGCGTCGAGTACTACGTCGACTGCGCGCGCACTGACGATGAGCCAGCTCGGGACTTTAGCCCTGGCACCCTCGGTGCTGGCCTTCGCGGGCTGGCTCGGCGCGACCGCTCCTCGACGGTCGGCCAGGTACAGTGCATGGACGAGGCGCGCACCAAGTGGCTCACCGCCGTCGACGACGCCTTCCAGCAGCTCACGAACGTGGCACCCCCTGCCGCCAAGCGCGGCTGGCAGGAAAGCCGGCCGCGCTGGCTGCTGTGGCGCAAGGACGAAACCCTGCTGACGCAGGCCATCTATGCCACCACCAGCGGCACCATGTACGCGCGATGGCGAGCGCCGACATGCGGATCTAGCCGGTGCGCGACGCGGCCGATCACTGCGCGCGGCCGAACGGTGGCGCCGATGCCGTGCATCGCGTGCGGGCCTGCTCGAATGACGCGGCTTGCGAACGCGCACTGTTCGACCTGAACCGCTATGCGTGAAGTTGCAGAAGCGCATGTACCGGATCGGGTTGTTTAGACACGATTTTGCGATCAGGCGGCAAGTGGCAAGAGCGCTGCCTGACGGGCTTCTAGGGGCGTCTTGAAGCCCAGTTTTTCGAGACGCCATTCGCGATTATATCGGTCCTTGAACGCGACGGCGGCAGCGCGAACTTCTTCAACGTTGTTGAACAGCCGTCCGTGGATGGCTTGCTCCTTCATGGTCCGATTGAAACGCTCGGCGACGCCGTTGGTCTGCGGCTCAAAGACGAAGGCGTAGCTCGGCGTAATCCCCCAGAACTTGAACTGGGCGCGGAAATCGTCCGACCTTTACTGCGAGCCGTGATCCATTCGCAGGGACAGCCCGCGGCCGGCATCAGCTTCGACCGATCCGAACTGCTCGCGCCCCCCTTGGCTGATTGGCTCCAGTGCGGCAAAGCGGTCGCCCACTTTGGTGACGTGGATGCCAACACACGCCGCGTCGCAATGATCAACCGCAGCGAAGATCCAGACCAGGCCCTCATCGACGGTTTGAACCTTGGCGCCACCGGTGCCCACATCTCGTTAGGCCGATCAGTCGTCATTCGACCATCATGAGCGTTGGGCGGTTTCTGCGGTCGCCGGTGGGGCGAAAGCAGGCCGTTTTCGCGGATCAGCCGCGCCACACTGGCGCGGGACACGCGGATGTCGTCCTAAATGCGCAAGCGTGCCCAGACCTTGCGCGCCCCTTCGCCGACGAACGGCGTGCGAGTCAGATCGGCGCGAATAGCTGCGAGCCGCTCGTGATCGGGCCACCTTGGGCTTTGGGCCACGTCGGACAGGGGCAAGTGGGGTGACCTTGTTGAACGCCCTGGCGCGCTCGGCATAGATCGCGGAGCGCGAAAAGTCGAGCGCCTGGCATACCCGTTGCAATCCGAAGG
Source organism: Burkholderia sp. (assembly GCA_040946945.1). GTDB lineage: Bacteria > Pseudomonadota > Gammaproteobacteria > Burkholderiales > Burkholderiaceae > Burkholderia. The sequence continues at coordinate 8,470 of JAYFRX010000088.1, forward strand.
GTTTGCCTGTCGCGGAGATCGTGTGGCTCATGTCGACGAGCTCCGGACGATCAAAGGGCGGCGCTCCTGCCGCTCGCGCTCCATGCGCAGCATTTCGACTTCCATGGTCAGTTCGCTGACGCGATGCACGGCTTCCTTGAGCTTGACTTCCAACGGATCGGTCTGGCGCGACTTCAGACCGGCTTCGATGCCTGCCAGGGCGAGTTCGCGCCATTGTTCGAGCTCGGCGATCGTGACGCCAACT
>JAYFRX010000089.1:0-8634 GCA_040946945.1 Burkholderia sp.
AAGTCAGCAGAGGGCATAGTAGGTCGCAAGGCTGAAGGCCCGAACATGAAGGACCGCGATTAGGACGGTAGAAACTCGATGCGAGCCGAAGAAGCACAAGCCCGTGAGAATGGGGCCATGACGCAGGAGCCGGGGCGGAACCTCGGGTGGCGGGCGTGGTGCGGAGGCTGGCACGGCGGCTACCGGGCAAACGAAAGCGGAGGGGCCCTCGCTGATGGAGGCGGTGGTTGAGCGCAGCAACCTGTGGCTGGCGTATCAGAGGGTGGTTCAGAACCGGGGCGCACTGGGAGTCGATGGGCTTACCGGTGGCGCGGTTCAAGGATTGGCTGAAGATGCACTGGCCGAGCGTGAAGGCGGCGTTGCTGAACGGACGGTATATGCCGGCGGCGGTGCGCGCGGTGGACATACCCAAGCCTGCGGGCGGGGTAAGGACTCTGGGCATCCCGACGGTATTGGATCGGCTGATTCAGCAGGCGCTGCACCAGGTACTCCAACCGATCTTCGAACCCGGATTCTCGGAGTCGAGCTTCGGCTTTAGGCCGCAGCGCAGCGCCCAGCAGGCGGTATTGATGGCAGAGCGGTACGTGCAAGAAGGCCGTCGCTGGGTGGTGGACATCGACTTGGCGAAGTTCTTCGATAGGGTCAACCACGACATCTTGATGGCGCGGGTGGCCCGGCGGGTGAAGGACGAACGGGTGCTCAAGCTGATCCGGCGCTACTTGGAAGCGGGGCTGATGCGTGACGGGATGGCGCCAGCGCGCCGAGAGGGGACGCCGCCAGGCGGGCCACTGTCGCCGCTGCTGTCGAATATTCTGCTCACGGATTGGGACCGCGAACTGGAGCGGCGAGGTCACGCGTTCTGCCGCTACGCAGACGATTGCAACATCTACGTCCGAAGCAAGGTGGCGGGCGAGCGATTGTTGGTGGAGATGACGACGTTCCTTGCGGAACGGCTGAAACTGCAGATTAACAAGGCGAAGAGCGCGTGTGCTCGGTCCTGGACGCGCAAGTGCCTCGGCTACAGCCTGACAATGCACCGTCAGGCGCGGCTTCGCATTGCGCCGGAAAGCATTAAATGGCTGACGGCGCGTGTGAAGGAACTGATGCGTAAGGGGCGAGGAAGGAGCTTGAGCCATACGATCGAGGTGCTCAATCCGGTGCTTCGCGGATGGACCAACTACTTCCGGCACACGCAGGGGAAGGGCGTGTTGGAAGAACACGCCCTTCCCGAAACGCTTCTTCGACGCCTTGGGGCTGGTTTCGGTGCTGGATACGCAGCAGCGCCTCCAACGTTGTCCATGAACCGCCGTATGCGGAACCGCACGTACAGTGGTGTGAGAGGGCGACGGGGGTAACCCCGTCCCCTACTCGATGGTCGCTGTCACGCCGCTGCCTGCCGGCGCGGGTACACACACCACCACTATCAGTGATACTCGGCGCGCCCGTGATGACGCTCGGGCTTGGCTCGCGACAACGGGTTCGGCACCACGCGCGCCGGCTCGCTGCTGGTGTCACCGTGGTTGGTCAGCGAGGCGTTCGAATTCTGGTTCGGCACCATCGGCGCCGGCCAATTCGGCGAGACGAACTGCACGAACACCTCGCCGTCCTTGACCATGCCCATTTCGTAGCGGGCCCGCTCCTCGATCGCCGCCGTGCCGTTCTGCAGATCCTGCACCTCGCCGGCGATTCGCTCGTTGCGCAGCTTCTCGTCGGCGTTCTTCTGCGTCTGGTTGGCCAGCTCCTGCCGCAATTCGTGCACGCGCAGCCAGCCGCCATGCCCCCACCACAACGGGTACTGAATCAACACCAGCAAGGCAATTAGGACGACAGTGACAAGCCGCATGTACAAACGCAGATGGGCAGCTTCACGAAGGTCGCGAAGCTGCGTCACGGGTGACTAGTGTTCCGTTCTGTTGTTAACTAATCCACGTTCACGTAGCATGCCGGTATCCATGGAACGTGAGGTACCAGCATGCCGATGGGACGACCGAAGGCCGAACTGTCGCTGAGTGAAGACGAGCGCTCGCAACTGACTTCGATAGCCCGTTCGCGTTCGATGTCGGCGGCGCTCGTGACGCGTGCGCGGATCGTACTGGCAGCGGCAACTGGGGAGCCCAACAGCGCCATCACCGAGCGTCTGCAACTCACGGTGCTACGGCGGGCCAGTGGCGTATCCGGTTCCTGGAGCATCGCATCAACGGGCTGTATGACGAAGTACGTCCGGGCAAGCCGCGCACGATTGGCGATGAGCGGCTGGCTCAACTGATTCACAAGACCCTGCACACCAAGCCGGCGGACGGCTCCACGCGCTGGAGCGTACGCAGGATCGCCGCCGAAACGGCTATCTCGCCGACGAGCGTGCCCGCTACTTCAAGCTGCTCGGCCTGCAACCGCATCGCAGCGCAAGCTTCGCACTCTCGACCGATCAATTCTTCATCGAGAAACTGCGCGACCTGGTCGGCCTGTACCTGAGCCCGCCCGAGCATGCCTGGGTCTTGTGCGTGGACGAAAAGAGCCAGTGTCAGGCGCTCGAACGCACCCAACCCATGATGCCGATGGGCTTCGGCTACGTCGAAGGCGCCACGCACGATGATGTTCGTCACTGCGCAACCACGCTGTTCGCTGCACTGAACGTGCTCAACGGCGCCGTGCTCGCTACCTGCAAGCCGCGCCACCGGCATCAGGAGTTCTTGTCGTTTCTGCGCGAAATCGACAAGACCGTCCCCGCTGAGCTCGACGTGCCCTGCATGGTGGACAACTACGGCAGTCACCAGCCCCCGAAGGTCAAGGCGTGGCTGGCCGCCCGCCCCCGCTGGCACATGCATTGCATGCCCACCTACAGCTCGTGGCTTAACCAGGTCGAACGCTTCTTCGCCTTGATCACCGACAAGGCGATCCGCAGTGGCTCGTTCAGCTCTGTCAAACAACTGGTCAAGCGTATCGATTAATTCGTCTCTCACTACAACGAAAGCGGCAAGCCGTTCATCTGGACTGCAACCGCCGATTCCATCTTCGAAAAGCTACACAAGACTTTCTTCTCGAATCAGCGGAACGGAACACTAGACCAGATAGTAACGCGTTAGCGCAGGTTGTAGAACGCCGACTTGCCGGGGTAGCTGGCGATATCGCCGAGATCTTCCTCGATGCGTAGCAGCTGGTTGTACTTCGAGATGCGGTCGCTACGCGACAGCGAACCCGTCTTGATCTGGCCGGCGTTGAGGCCGACGGCGATGTCGGCGATCGTTGAATCTTCCGTCTCGCCCGAGCGGTGCGAGATCACGGCCGTGTAGCCGGCGCGCTTGGCCATTTCGATGGCCGCGAAGGTTTCGGTCAGCGTGCCGATCTGGTTGATCTTGATCAGGATCGAATTCGCGATACTTTTCTCGATGCCTTCCTTGAAGATACGCGTGTTGGTGACGAAAAGGTCATCGCCCACCAGCTGCACCTTCTTGCCGAGGCGCTCGGTCAGCAGCTTCCAGCCGTCCCAGTCGCTTTCATGCATGCCGTCCTCGATCGAGACGATTGGGAACTTGTCGGCCAGCGTGGCCAGATAGTCGGCGAATTCGGCCGACGACAGCTGCAGACCTTCGCCGGCGAGCTGGTACTTGCCGTCGTGGTAGAACTCCGAGGCCGCGCAGTCGAGCGCCAGCAGGACATCCTCACCGGCGCGGTAACCGGCCTTCTCGATCGCCTGGAGGATGGTCGACAGGCATTCGTCGTTGCGGCCGCAGTTTGGCGAGAAACCGCCTTCGTCGCCCACCGCCGTGCTCATGCCGCGGTCCGACAGGATCTTCTTCAGCGCGTGGAACACTTCGGCGCCGCAGCGCAGCGCTTCGCGGAAGGTCGGCTGGCTAACTGGGACGATCATGAATTCCTGGATGTCCAGGCTGTTGTTGGCGTGCGCGCCGCCGTTCACGATGTTCATCATCGGCACCGGCAGCTGCATCGCGCCAGAACCACCGAAGTAGCGGTACAGCGGTAAGCCGGCCTCTTCGGCGGCAGCCTTTGCGACGGCCATCGAGACGGCCAGCATCGCGTTCGCGCCCAGGCGCGACTTGTTGTCGGTGCCGTCGAGCTCGAGCAGCGTCCTGTCGAGGAAGGCCTGCTCCGACGCGTCGAGGCCCATGATCGCCTCGGAGATTTCGGTGTTGATATGCTCGACCGCCTTCCGCATGCCCTTGCCGTTGTAGCGGTCGGTTTCGCCGTCGCGCAGTTCGATCGCCTCGCGCGAACCCGTTGACGCGCCCGACGGCACCGCGGCGCGGCCCATCGTGCCCGATTCGAGCAGGACGTCGCACTCGACGGTGGGATTACCGCGCGAATCCAGAATCTCGCGGCCGATGATATCTACGATTGCACTCATGATTTCCTCTGAGGATGACGATGAATTCCGTCGTGAAGGCTGTGCCGGCGAAGCGGACCTTGCTACAGACGTCCGCTCTCGCCGCCAAGTTCATGCATTAGTTGAAATCGTTTTCCAGGAACGGCGTGCGCTTGACCGACGCGTCGAGCGTGACGAGCGTCTCGAGCAGCACGGCCATGCGATGCAGCGGCACGGCGTTCAGCCCGTCGGACTTCGCCTCGGCCGGGTTTGGGTGAGTCTCCATGAACAGACCCGCCACGCCCGTGGCCACCGCCGCGCGCGCCAGCACCGGCACGAACTCGCGCTGGCCGCCCGAGCTGGTGCCCTGCCCGCCCGGCAGCTGCACCGAGTGGGTGGCGTCGAACACCACCGGCGCGCCGGTCTCCCGCATGATCGCGAGCGAGCGCATGTCCGACACGAGGTTGTTGTAGCCGAACGAGACGCCGCGTTCGCAGGCCAGGAAGCGGTCTTCGGAGAGGCCGGCCTCGCGGGCCGCCGCACGCGCTTTGTCGAGCACGTTCTTCATGTCGTGCGGCGCGAGGAACTGGGCCTTCTTGATGTTGACGGGCTTGCCCGAGCGCGCGCAGGCGTGGATGAAGTCGGTCTGCCGGCACAGGAAGGCCGGCGTCTGCAGCACGTCAACCACCGCCGCGACCGGCTCGATCTCGTCCACCTCGTGCACGTCGGTCAGCACCGGCAGGCCGAGCTGGCGCTTGACCGCCGAGAGGATGCGCAGGCCCTCGTCCATGCCGAGGCCGCGGAACGAGGTGCCCGAGCTGCGGTTGGCCTTGTCGAATGAGGACTTGTAGATGAACGGAACGTTCAGCTTCGCGCAGATTTCCTTGAGTCGACCCGCCGTGTCGATCGTCATCTGCTCCGATTCGACGACGCAGATGCCGGCGATCAGGAAGAACGGTCGCTCGAGGCCGACTTCGAACTCGCCTAGTTTCATGCTTTCACTCCGGCACGCGCCTGCTGGATGGCGAGCGCGGCTTCGACGAACGACTTGAACAGGGGATGGCCGTCACGCGGCGTGGAGGTGAATTCCGGGTGGAACTGAACGCCGACGAACCAGGGGTGCATCGAGCGCGGCAGCTCCATCATTTCCGGCAGGTCCTCGCTCGGCGTGCGCGCGCTGATCACCAGGCCGCCCGACTCGAGCTGCGGCACGAAGCGGTTGTTTACTTCGTAACGGTGACGGTGACGCTCGTTCACGTCGCTGCCGTAGATTTCCTCGGCCAGCGTGCCGGCCTTGATCGAGCAGCTCTGCGAGCCCAGGCGCATGGTGCCGCCCAGGCCCGATGCCTCGGTACGCTTCTCGACCTTGCCTTCGCGGTCGTACCACTCGGTGATCAGCGCGACCACGCGGTTCGGTGTCTCGGGATCGAACTCGGTGCTGTTGGCGTCCTTGAGGCCCGCCACGTCGCGCGCGAACTCGATCACCGCCAGCTGCATGCCCAGACAGATGCCGAGGTAGGGCACCTTGGCCTCGCGCGCATAGCGGATCGCCGCGATCTTGCCTTCGGTGCCGCGACGGCCGAAGCCGCCTGGCACCAGCACGGCGTCGAGATGCTGGAGGCTGTCCACGCCCTTGGCCTCGATCTCTTCCGAATCGATGGACTCGATGTTGACCTTGGTCAAGGTGTGGATCGAGACGTGGCGCAGTGCTTCGATCAGCGACTTGTAGGACTCGGTCAGCTCGACGTACTTGCCGACCATGCCGATCGTGACTTCGTGCTGCGGGTGCTCGAGCTTTCCGACCAGCGAGGCCCACATGGCCAGGTCGGCATCCTTCACGGTCAGCTTCAGTTCCTCGCAGATGATGTGGTCGAGACCCTGGTCGTGCAGCATCTGCGGGATCTTATAGATGCTGTCGACGTCCCACACGGAAATCACCGCGTCTTCGGGCACGTTCGAGAACAGCGAGATCTTCTGCGATTCGTCGTCGGGGATGCGGCGGTCGGCACGGCAGAGCAGCACGTGCGGCGAGATGCCGATCTCGCGCAGCTTCTGCACGCTGTGCTGGGTGGGCTTGGTCTTGAGTTCGCCCGCCGTCGCGATGAATGGCACCAGGGTGAGGTGCACGAAGCAGGCGCTGTTGCGGCCCAGGCGCAGGCTCATCTGGCGCACTGCCTCGAGAAAGGGCAGCGATTCGATGTCACCGACCGTGCCGCCGATCTCGACGATCGCCACGTCCGGCTCGCCGCAGATGGCGGAAGCCGCGCCGCGCTCGATGAAGGCCTGGATCTCGTTGGTGATATGCGGAATCACCTGGACCGTCTTGCCCAGGTAGTCGCCGCGGCGCTCCTTGCGGATCACCGACTCGTAGATCTGACCGGTCGTGAAGTTGTTGGCCTTGCGCATCTTGGTGCTGATGAAGCGCTCATAGTGGCCGAGATCGAGGTCAGTCTCCGCACCGTCTTCCGTCACGAACACTTCGCCGTGCTGGAACGGGCTCATCGTGCCGGGGTCGACGTTGATGTACGGATCGAGTTTGAGGAGGGTGACTTTCAGACCGCGCGATTCAAGGATCGCGGCGAGAGAAGCGGCGGCAATCCCCTTGCCGAGGGAGGAAACTACGCCGCCGGTGACGAATACATATTTGGTCATCGCTGTCATCGCTGTCATCGCTGTCATCGCTGTCATCGCTGTCATCGCTGGATGCTCGCTGGAAAATTCAATTGTACTGTAAAGACCGCGTATCTCTCAGCAATTGCGGGCCGATCTCGCCCTAATCTTGAGCGGCACGGGCGAGCGGGCCGCCGGGGCGCGCGCCGGCCGGTTTCGCGGCGCTGGATCGAAGGCATCTCGGCGACAGAATCACCACCATATCGGCAGCGTTGCGGCCGATTCGGCGACCGCGCCGACGGCCGCTGCCCGGTCCGCCGCCCTATCCGTTGGCGATCGCCGCGCGCGCATCAAGACGCCCGCCTACGCCGCCTCCACCAAACGCAGCGTATTCAGCATGCGCTGCAAAGCGCGCGCCGTGTCCAGCGGCCGCTCTATCGGGAACAGATGCGAGCCCTCCAGCCATTCGAGGCGTCTCTGCACGACCCGGCACATCGCCTCCAGTCCGCGACCTGACGCACCTTGTGAGCACATGCCGGCCAGGAAGCCGACCGGCACCGGCGCGCCATGCGCGAGACGCGGGCCGAGCGTGTGCGGCAAGGTGCGGTAGATCATGTATTCGATGTCGCGATCGAAGGCGAGCCTACGCTCGCCCGAGGGATCCGTCTGCGGAAGGCCGTGGTCGATGTAGTCGGCCAGCATCCGCTCGGCCCAGCGCGCGAAGGCCGGATTCTCGTGAAAATGCCGCCAGGCCTCCTTGCGATCGGCCCAGCGGGTGCGGCGCGTGCGCGTCGCCGCGGCCGGCGAGAGCCGCCCGTCGAGGCCGGCCCACTGGCCGACTAGCCAGATCGGCTGTGTGTAGTCCCGGCCAATCGCTTCCAGCAGTTCCTCGACCAGGTGGGGGCCAGTCACGCGTCACGGGATAACGGCGGTCGTGACCGATGCGGTCGATGTGGCGCAGGTCGTAGTCGTCGGTCAGTTCGGCGAAGATCGTTCGATAGGTCGGCGCGGGAAAACCGTTCGTATGCAAGAAGTAGAGGGTGTCCTTCATGTCGCCGCTGTCTCCTGGTTTCATCATGTTGGTCCGGGTCGAGGCCTGGCGCCGCTCCTCGCTGCGCTGGGGGCGGCGAGCCAGTGTCGATGCCAGCGAGCATAGCGCGTCTGGGCCGCCCATCGCGAAGCGGGGTGGCACCGGGCCGGCCGCCGCCCCGCCCCGTTTCGAAATCATCGGATAAGCGCTCCTGATTAGTTACTTGACTCCGAAGCAGGCATGAAATCAAGTATTGTTCGCCAGATGCTTAGAGGCCAGTTCAAAAACCAATGAGGGGCTGTTTACTTTCTCGGCAAGCTGTTAACCTTGGATGTCTGAACGACGCAACCCAAGGGATGGAAGCGCCAATCATTGATGACGAATTGTGGACACTGATCGAACCGTTACTGCCACCGCCCAAGCCCCGGCGCAAAGAGCATCCTGGTCGCCCACGCCTATCGGATCGGGCGGCGCTGAATGGCATCCTGTTCGTGTTGAAAACCGGTCTGCGATGGAACTATCTGCCAACCCTATTGGGCTTTGGCTCCGGCCCGACCTGCTGGCGACGACTGAACGACTGGCGCAAAGCAGAAGTATGGGATCGACTGCACGAACTGCTGCTCGACACGTTGCGCGAGGCCGGGCAGATCGATCTTTCATACGCTGCCGTCGA
>JAYFRX010000090.1:0-8621 GCA_040946945.1 Burkholderia sp.
CAGCGAGACCCGACCAGCGCGGCCTCGCATTGCGCTTCGTTGCCGTACTGCTCCTGAAATTCTTTCATCGACAGACCGGCCTGAAACTGGATTCTGTTCATGGGCATGGCGCACGCTCCGTAAGCATTTGGCGAACGATACTTCGTTTCATGCCTGCTTCGGAGTCAAGTAACTAATCAGGAATTCCGTTGGGTCGTTGAACGGACTCACTCGTGGCTCCGCAACTTCCGTCGTCTTCGCATACGCTTCGATCGTCGAGCTGACATTCACGAAGCATTCTTGAAATTCGGCTGCGCCCTCATCTGCTGGAACATCTTCAGGCGTACGGGGCAGTATTTTTGAACTGGCCTCTAACGCAATTTACCCACACGATTCCGTGAGGACCCTCGATGTTGATCGTCAATCGCTTGGCAGTTGCCTCGAAGTCGACGCCATTCACAAACCACAGACCACTGATACCCAAGGCCGATTCGAACAGTTGGCTATGCACGACTCCTCTTCGTGCCCGTGCAAATGGGGCAATGTACACCCACTCGAAATTCAACAGAGGCGGCGTGTGCGACCACGATGCCGGGGTGGCGCTGCGCGCCAGCTTAATCGTCGATCCGGATAACACGATCCAGCATGTCTCGGTCAACAAGCTCGACGTAGGACGCAATCCCGAGGAGATCCTGCGCATCCTCGACGTCCTGCAGACGGGTGAGGCATGAGGGAGCGGGCTCGGCGTCGGCGGCGCGACCCGATAGACCGCAGCCCGGAAGGAAATAAAGGTAGAACCGGCATCGCGCACCACGGCGGGACACGATGCCGGTCCGGCACCCGGCTCAGGCACCTTCGCGCACCAGCAGCGCCGCGGCCTTGGCCTCGATGCCCTCGCCGCGCCCGAGATAGCCGAGCTTCTCGTTGGTCTTGGCCTTGACGTTGACGCGGTCGAACGGCAGGCCCAGATCCTCGGCGATATTGGCGCGCATCGCGTCGATGTGCGGCGCGAGCTTGGGCGCCTGGGCGATCACGGTGGTATCGACGTTGCGGATCGTGAAGCCGGCCGCGTTCACGCGCTTGACGCATTCGCGCAGCAGCACGCGGCTGTCGGCGCCCTTGAACTGCGCGTCGGTGTCCGAGAAGTGCTGGCCGATGTCGCCGAGCGCAGCCGCGCCGAACAGCGCGTCGGTCAGCGCGTGCAGCAGCACGTCGGCGTCCGAGTGGCCGAGCAGGCCGCGCTCGTAGGGAATCGTCACGCCGCCGATGATGAACGGCCGGCCGGGAACCAGTTGGTGTATGTCGTAGCCTTGTCCGATTCTGATGTCCATGCTGATGCTGAGTCTGGTTCGTGATGAAGGTGGATCAGGAGGTGTTCTCCGGCCGCAACAGGAATGCCTCGGCCAGGTCGAAATCCTCGGGGTACGTGACCTTGAAGTTGCGCAGGTTGCCCTGTACCACGCGCGGTGCATGACCGGCCCATTCGATCGCGCTCGCCTCGTCTGTCAGGTCGTGGCCGTCTCGCTGCGCGGCGAGGATCGCCTCGCGCAGTATGCCGATGCGGAACATCTGCGGCGTCTGCGCTTGCCACAGACCGTCGCGCACCTCAGTGCGGGCGATCTCGTCACCGCCGGCCGGTACGAGCTTGAGCGTGTCGGCCACCGGCAGCGCGACGATGCCGCCGACCGGGTCGTCCTTGAGCGTGGAGATCAGCGTACGGATCAGCACCGGCGTGATGCCAGGGCGCGCCGCGTCGTGCACCAGCACCCAGTCGGCGTCGGTCGCGCCGAACTCGGCTAGCTGCATCAGCGCGTTGAGCACCGAGACCTGGCGCGATGCGCCGCCGCAGCGGCTGACCGCGAAGCGCAGGCTGGAAAAACGACGTGCGTCGAAGTGCGGATCGTCGGGGGAGATCACCACCAGGGTCTGGGCGAGCTCGCTCACCGCATCGAAGGCGGCCAGCGTATAGTGCAGGAGCGCGCGACCGGCGAGCGTGCTGTACTGCTTGGGCAGCACCGAGCCGGAGCGGCTGCCGCTGCCGGCGCAGGGAATCAGGGCGAAAAGTCGGGGAGTCACGAGAGCGAACGCCGGTAATAGGGAAATCGAAGTGCAGATTTTATAATGAGTCTTTCGCCTCGGCCACCGTGCCGCTCGCCGCGCCCCGGCGCACGCCATTTCAGCCTCGTCCATGCCAGAAAACGCCAGCACCCCGTTGTCCCCCGTCGCACTCGTGAAACCGGGCCAGCGCTTCGCCTTCGACGGCGCGCACGGCTCCGCCGATGCCCTCGCGATCGCCCGCTACCTGTCGGCCCACCAGGGCGAGGTGCCGCTGGTCGCGGTGATCTGCGCCAATGCCGTCGACGCGCAACGGCTCTCTCAGGAGATCGGCTTCTTCACGCCGAACGCGCGCGTGCGCCTGCTGCCGGACTGGGAAACCCTGCCCTACGACACCTTCTCGCCGCACCAGGACCTGGTCTCGGAGCGGCTGGTCACCCTGCACGACCTCGGCGAAGGGCGCTGCGACATCCTGCTGGTATCGGCCACCACGGCGCTCTACCGGATGCCGCCGGCCGCCTTTCTGGCCGCCTACACCTACACCTTCACCCGGGGCGAGCGGCTCGACGAGGCCAAGCTCAAGGCGCAGCTAACACTGGCTGGCTACGAGCACGTCAGCCAGGTGGTTCGCCCGGGCGAATACTGCGTGCGCGGCTCGCTGATCGACCTTTTCCCGATGGGCTCGCCGCTGCCCTACCGGATCGACCTGTTCGACGACCAGGTCGACTCGATCCGCGTCTTCGATCCCGACACGCAGCGCAGCCTCTACCCGGTGCGCGACGTGCGCCTGCTGCCAGGCCGCGAGTTCCCGTTCGACGAGGCGGCCCGCACCGCCTTCCGCAGCCGCTGGCGCGAAACCTTCGAGGGCGACCCGAGTCGCGCGCCGATCTATCGCGCCATCGGCAACGGCGCGCCCTCGGCCGGCATCGAGTACTACCTGCCGCTGTTCTTCGAGGACACCGCCACGCTGTTCCACTACCTGCCGCCGCGAGCGCACCTGGTGTTCAGCGGCGACCTGGACACCGCGATCCGCCGCTTCACGGCCGATACCAAGCAGCGCTACAACTTCCTCTCGCACGATCGCGAGCGGCCGATCCTCGAGCCGCAGCGCCTGTTCCTGTCCGATGACGATTTCTACACGCTCGCCAAGCCCTTCGCGCGCGTGGTGCTGTCGGCCCAGGCACCGGGCGGCTGGGCCACCGCGCTGCCGCCGCTGGCGCTGGAGCGCCAGGCCGAGGATCCGCTCGCCACGCTGCGCGCCTATCTCGCGAGCACGCCGAACCGCGTGCTGTTCACGGTCGAATCAGCGGGCCGCCGCGAGACCATCGCGCAATTATTCGCCGAGAACGGGCTGCGCCCGGTCGGCAACGACAGCTACGCGTCCTGGCTCGTCAGCGACAAACGTTTCGCGCTCGGCGTAGCGCCGCTGACCAGCGGCTTCGCGGTGCCCAGCGAGGGTTACGTGATTGTCACCGAGACCGAGCTGTACGGTGCCACCGGCCGCCACGCGGGCCGACGCCGCCAGGAGCAGGCCAGCAACGTCGACGCGATGGTGCGCGACCTCTCCGAGCTCAAGGTCGGCGATCCGGTGGTGCATGCGCAGCACGGCATCGGCCGCTACATGGGGCTGGTGTTGATGGATCTCGGCGAGGGCGACACCGAGTTCCTGCATCTCGAATACGCCTGCGAGAGCAAGCTCTACGTGCCGGTGTCTCAGCTGCACGTGATCTTGCGCTACAGCGGCGCCGACCCCGATAGCGCGCCGCTGCACTCGCTGGGCTCCGGTCAATGGGAACGCGCCAAGCGCAAGGCGGCGCAGCAGATCCGCGATACCGCGGCCGAGCTGCTCAACCTCTATGCGCGCCGCGCTGCGCGCGAGGGCCATGCCTTCGCGCTCGAGCCGCGCGACTACGTGAAGTTCGCCGAAAGCTTCGGTTTCGAGGAAACGCCCGACCAGGCCGCTGCGATAGCGGCAGTGATCGGCGACATGACCAGCGGCAAGCCGATGGACCGGCTGGTCTGCGGCGACGTCGGCTTCGGCAAGACCGAGGTGGCGCTGCGCGCGGCCTTCATCGCCGTGATGGGCGGCAAGCAGGTCGCCCTGCTCTCGCCCACCACGCTGCTGGCCGAGCAGCACACCCAGACCTTCATCGACCGTTTTGCCGACTGGCCGGTGCGCGTGGCCGAGCTGTCGCGCTTCAAGACGATCAAGGGGGTCAATGCCGCGATCGGCCAGATCAACGAAGGCAGCGTCGACATCGTGATCGGAACCCACAAGCTGCTGTCCTCGGACGTGCAGTTCAAGCGGTTAGGCCTGGTCATCATCGACGAGGAGCACCGCTTCGGGGTGTGCCAGAAGGAGACGCTCAAGGCGCTGCGCGCCGAGGTCGACGTGCTGACGCTGACCGCCACGCCGATCCCGCGCACGCTGGGCATGGCGCTGGAAGGCCTGCGCGACTTCTCGGTGATCGCCACCGCGCCGCAAAAGCGGCTGGCGATCAAGACCTTCGTGCGGCGCGAGGAGGACAGCCTAATCCGCGAGGCGATGCTGCGCGAGTTGAAGCGCGGCGGCCAGGTCTACTTCCTGCACAACGAGGTCGAGACCATCGAGAACCGCAAGGCCATGCTCGAGGAGCTGGTGCCCGAGGCGCGCATCGCGATCGCGCACGGCCAGATGCACGAGCGCGAACTCGAGCGCGTGATGCGCGACTTCGTCGGCCAGCGCGCCAACGTTCTGCTCTGCACCACCATCATCGAGACCGGCATCGACGTGCCGAGCGCGAACACCATCATCATGCATCGCGCCGACAAGTTCGGCCTGGCCCAGCTGCACCAGCTACGCGGGCGCGTCGGCCGCTCGCATCACCAGGCCTATGCCTACCTGCTGGTGCACGATCCGCAGGCGCTGACCAAGCAGGCACAGCGCCGGCTCGAGGCGATCCAGCAGATGGAGAAACTCGGCTCGGGCTTCTACCTGGCGATGCACGACCTGGAGATCCGCGGCACCGGCGAGGTGCTCGGCGACAAGCAATCGGGCGAGATTCACGAGATCGGCTTCCAGCTCTACACCGATATGCTCAACGAAGCGGTCAAGGCGCTCAAGAACGGCCACGAGCCGGACCTGCTCGCGCCGCTGGCAGCCACCACCGAGATCAACCTGCATACGCCGGCGATCCTGCCGGCCGATTACTGCGCCGACGTGCAGGAGCGCCTGTCGCTCTACAAGCGGCTGGCGAACTGCGAGGACGGCGAGTCGATCAACGCGATCCAGGAAGAACTGATCGACCGCTTCGGCAAGCTGCCGCAGCAGGCCAACGCGCTAGTCGAGACGCACCGGCTGCGGCTGGCGGCCAAGCCGCTCGGCATCAGCAAGATCGACGCGAGCGAGGCCGTGATCGGCCTGCAGTTCGTGCCGAGCCCGCCGATCGACCCGATGCGCATCATCGAGATGGTGCAGAAGCACAAGCACGTCAAGCTCGCCGGCCAGGACAAGCTGCGCATCGAGACGCGCACGCCCGACATGGCGATCCGCGTCTCGACCGTCAAGGAAACGCTGCGCGCGCTCTGCCTGCCCTCGGGCAGGCAGAAAGCTGGCGCACGCTGAGCGGCGGATTGTCCGCTGGCTCGGCGAAAATCGTGCTGCAGCGCAAGGCGGCCCGCGAACGCGGGCCGCGGGCGTTTTTGACGTATGATTTCCGCATTGCCATCCGGAGTTTCACCATGCGTTCCGTAGACGCCACCGCGCCGCCCGGCCACACCGCCGCTCCCGCCTCCTATAGCCCCATCAGCCTCGACTGGGTCTGCAACCTGGTCGCGATGGACACCATCAGTCGCGTACCGAACCTCGGTCTGATCGAAACCGTGCGCGACGCGCTGGCCGAGCGCGGCATCGTCTCGACGCTGACGCACGACAAGCGCAAGGGCTGGGCCAACCTGTTCGCCACGATCCCCGCCCACGACGGTGCCACTGACGGCGGCGTGGTGCTGTCCGGGCATACCGACGTGGTGCCGGTCGACGGCCAGGACTGGGACAGCGATCCCTTCAAGCCGGCCATCCGCGACTGCCGGCTATACGGGCGCGGCACCTGCGACATGAAAGGCTTCATCGGCGCGGCGCTCGCGCTGGTGCCCGAAATACAGGCCGCCAGGCTGGCCAAGCCGATCCATTTCGCGCTGTCCTACGACGAGGAAATCGGCTGCGCGGGTGCCCCGCTCCTGATCACCGATCTCAAGCAGCGCGGCCTCAACCCGAGCGGCTGCATCGTCGGCGAGCCGACCAGCATGCGCCCGATCATCGCCCACAAGGGCATCAACACCTACCGCTGCTGCGTGCGCGGGCACGCCGCCCATTCCTCGCTGACACCCCAGGGACTCAACGCGATCGAATACGCGGCGCGGCTGATCTGCCATATCCGCGACATCGCCGACGAGTTCCGCGCCAAGGGCCCGTTCGACGAGCTCTACGACGTGCCGTTTACCACCGCGCAGACCAGCCAGATCCAGGGAGGCAACGCGATCAACACGGTGCCGGCCGAATGCCGCTTCTCCTTCGAGTTCCGCAACCTGCCGAGGCTCGATCCCGATGCGATCTTCGCGAGGATCAACACTTATGCGCGCGATACGCTGCTGCCGAAGATGCGCCGCGAGCATCCGGACGCGGCCATCGAGATCTCGAAGATCACCTCGACGCCGGGGCTCGACGCCGACGAGCAGGCCGCGATCACGCAGCTGGTGCGCGCGCTGACCGCCAACCAGTCGCGGCGCAAGGTCGCCTACAGCACCGAGGCGGGCCTGTTCGCCAATGCCGGCATCCCGAGCGTGGTCTGCGGTCCCGGCAACATCGAGCAGGCGCACAAGCCGAACGAATACGTCGAGCTGGCGCAGCTCGACGGCTGCGAACGCTTCCTGCGCAAGTTCATCTACAACATGACCCTCGCCTGATCCGCCCGATACGGCACTCGCCGTTCGCGGCGGGCGGCCCCGCCCGCCGCCATGTCGACTCTCGCTCCCCCACCGTCCACACCGCCATCAACAGCGAACCGATCCCCATGCTCGACGACATCGCCGCCGAGCATTTCGCGCTGACGCCCTGGGTCTCGCGCACACCAGTGTTCGAGCGTGCCGACCTGCCGGTGCTGGAAGGCACCCACCACGTCAACCTCAAGTTCGAGTTGCTGCAGGCCAGCGGCAGCTTCAAGGCGCGCAGCGAGTTCGCGAACCTGCTGGCGCTGACCGGAACCGCAAAAGCGGATCGGCGTGACCTTGCGTGTCCTCGGGGAATCATGCGACGGCCGTCGCCTACGCGGCGATGCGGCTGGGCCTCAGCGCCAAGGTGGTGATGCTCGACAGCGCCGGCACCGCGCCGCTCGCGCTGTGCCGCCAGTACGGCACTGAGGTGGTGCTCGCGGTCGGCCACGCCGATGCCTTCGAGCTGGTGCGGCGCATCGAGGCCGAGGGAGGTCGGCAGTTCATCCATCCCTTTACCGGCTATCGCACCATCCTCGGTACGGCCACGCTCAGCTACCAATAGGCCACCCAGGCGCCCAGCCTCGATGCGGTGATCGTGCCGATAAAAGGCGGCGGCCTGGCGGCTGTGGCCAACCCGCACGTGCGCGTGTACGGCCTCGAGACCACCGGCACCGACGTGATAAGCGTAAGCGATCCGTGAGGCGGCGTCCCATTCGTCATTCGTAGTTGAAGGTTGGGGCGGCAGGGTTTGGTAGGTTAGGCGGACTTCAAGTCATGGTCAACGCGTTTATCGGTCGGACGATGCAAGGCAACGGCGAGCATCCAGAGCTCGTCGGCACCGCCGAGCTTACGGAATCGCTTCTCAGCTTCCAGGAAGCCAGTGGTCGCCCATCGCATCGCTATGTCGACATCGCGATAGCGGTCGACCCGGCCGCTGACGCGGCGCACCGCGCCGTTCGGATTCTCGATCAGGTTCGTCGTCGCCAGGCTGCGGATCAGCCGCGGCGTCAGGTCCAGGCGATTGACCGTGAACGTTTCCTCAAGCCCCTCAAGCAGCGAGGCCGTCGCGTCCGGATGGTCGATCTTCAACCATGCCGCCTGGGCCTTCAGTCGAACGAGGCCGTCGTCGGCCGGCAGCTTGTACGCGGCACGCATGACCGAGGCGACCTGCTGTCGGGTCTGCTTCGGCAGCCGTTCGGTCACGTTGCGAATCTTGTGAGTCCGGCACCGCTGGACGTGGGCACGTTCGCCGAACACTGCCTCGATCGCCGAGCGCAGCGCCTTGGACCCATCAATCACGAACAGATAGTCCCGGTCGGTCGCCAGCCCGCGTTCGATCAGGCTATTCAGCAGATCCTTAACGACTTCGGCGTTCTCGCTCGAACCGCTCACCAGCCCCATCAAATGCTTCTGGGCGTCGCTCTCGACGCCAATCGCGGTGAGGATGTGGCACCCATCGACGATGATACCGTCCAGGTAGATGGCTAGGATCTCGTGATCCTCGAAGCGACGCTCCATCAGCCCGTCAAGCTTCTTCTTGCTCGCCTTCACGAACTCGCGCGAGACGCTGCTCTTCGAGATGCCGACGGTGTGGGCCATTTCAGGCAACGCCTCGTCCT
>JAYFRX010000091.1:0-8615 GCA_040946945.1 Burkholderia sp.
ACATGGTGCGCGATGTGATGCTTCAGGCGGTGGAGAACCGTTTCAATGGCGCGCTTAAGGCTGACAGCGAAATCGAGTGGCTCAGCGATAACGGTTCCTGCTACATTGCCGAGGAAACGCTGACGTTTTCGCGGACAATCGGTTTGATGCCGGTCACGACCCCTGTCAGCAGTCCGCAGAGCAACGGGATGGCAGAAAGTTTCGTCAAAACGATAAAGCGAGACTACGTTTGGCGGATGCCCAAGCCTGACGTCAGAACCGCGCTGCAAAACTTGGCCATCGCGTTTGACCACTACAACGAGTCGCATCCGCACAGCGCCTTGAAATACTGCTCGCCACGCGAATTTCGCTAGCGCGCAACTTCACCAACCGAAGCGTGACCGCGTGTCCAGTCATGCAGGGGCAAGTCCATCCGGACACTGAAGGAGCAATGCGTGCACCGGCATCGTTTCGAAAGCCAGACTCACGCCCTGCGGGTGATCGCTGACTGGATCGCCTTCTACAACCAACAACGCCCTCATCAGGCGCTAAAGATGATGACCCCGGATGCCGCCTATGCCGCTACATTAACCCCATGACCTGAGCACGAATCGGTGGGTCATTACGATGGTTCCATCGCAGACCGGTTTTCAACACGAACAGGATGCCATTCAACGCCGCCCGATCCGATACGCGTGGGCGACCAGGAGGATGCTCTTTGCGCCGGGGCTTGGGCGGCAGCAGTAATGGTTCGATCAGTGTCCACAATCCGTCATCAATGATTGGCGCTTCCATCCCTTGGGTTCCGTTGTTCAGACATCCAAGGTTAACGGCTTGCCGAGAAAGTAAACAGCCCCTCATTGGTTTTTGAACTGGTCTCTAAAGAGGCCAGTCGAGGCGCAAGGCGAAGTCAGGCTCCCGGGCAAGGAAGCTGCGATCGGTTTCTTTAAAATCCTCTGCATTAGGTGTGACACTTTTCCCGGTCAGATCGGCCCGATTTTCGTCTATACTGCTCAACCGACCGCACCGGAGCAGGCCTCTGCTGGCCTGTCGTCGCGATCGGATCGATGTCCGTCGATGCGAGTCGCCAACATCGAACGGGGGGCATGTTGGACAGTACCCTTTCCGTATCATTGATGCCCAGCTGAAAGAATGGCGCGCCGTCGGTTGCGCGGAACTTTTCCAGGAGCAGGTTTCATCGCGTCGGCGAACGCATCCAGCTTGCCGCCGCGCTCGAATATGTACGGGAAGGCGACGTGCTGGTGTTCACAAAGCTCGACCGGCTGGCAAGATCGGTCGCGGACCCTGATGATGGCGGTGCAGACGCTCGATCGCAAGAACATAGGCCTGCGCGTGCTGAATCTTGGCATGGACACGCATACCCGGACCGGCAAAGCCGATGCTGATGGTCCTGGGTGGGGTCGCGCAGTTCGAACGGAAAATGATGCTTGAGCGTCAGCGTGAAGGTGTGGCCAAGGCAGCGGGCCGATACAAGGAACGTAAGCCGATTTCCTCCGAACTCCGGGAGGCGGTCCTGCAGTTGGCGTCGCTCGGCACGACGAAAGTTAGTATTGCCCGCCAGCTCAACCTAGACGAGGCTACCGTTTATCGGATTCTCGCCGCCGCCGAGGCGACCGAGTCGGGTTGAGACAGGCCGACGGTAACGCCTGCATTAGCAAATAGCATTTTTGGCAGCTATGTGCGCACTACCCCAAACAAGGGCCGATGCGCGATGCGTTGGCCCTTTTTGTTTGTGCCGGCCGGCCCGCGCGAAAAATATGGCGTTGGCGTGAGGCCGGCATGTTGCAGCGGCTCGGCTCGATTCAGCGCCTGGCGAATTCGCCGTCGCGCAGGTGCCAGAGATCGAGCGGATTGTTGTCCTGCAGCGCCTCGGGCAGCAGTTCGGCAGGCAGATCCTGGTAGCAGACCGGGCGCAGGAAGCGGTTGATCGCCGCAGGTTATCCATCACAGGCCATCGAGGCGGAATTGGCGGCGTTGCTCGAACAGTATTCGAACGTGAAGACGCTGGACGGCCGGCGCGCGATCGTGCGCAATGGTTATCTGCCTGAGCGCGAAATCGTCACGGCCATTGGTCGCCGGTCCAGGTGCCGAAGGTGCGCGACCGTTCGGGCTCGGGGGGTGAAGTTCAATTCGTACATGGTACCCGCCCGTATGTGCGCAAGTCGCCGCGGGCGTCGGCAGCGCTGCCGTCGCTCTACCTGCGAGGCGTCTCGACGGGCGACATGAGCGAAGCGTTCAGCGTACTGCTGGGCGAACAGGCCAAAGGGCTCTCGCCGAACGTCGTGGCGCGGCTGAAAGCGCAGTGGGTGCAAGAATTTGAGTAGTGCAACAAGCGTGATCTGTCGGCTTCACGCTGGGTCTAATGATGGCTGACGGCATTCATACCGGCGCGCACCGTGAGGATGCCGACGGTCAGTGCCTGCTTGTCGTCATTGGCGTGAAACCGGATGGAACGAAGGAGCGCGTAGCGATTGCCGACGGGTATCGCCAGTCGAAGGATGCGTGGCTGGAACTGTCGCTGGACCTGAAGGCCCGCGGGCTGCAAGCGGGGCCATTGCTGGCCAGCGGCGACGGCGCGATGGGGCGGTGGGCCGCCCTCGAGGAAGTTTTTCCGCAAACACGGTATTAGCGTTGCTGGTTTCACAAGATCGGCAACGTACTGAACGCCTTGCCCAAATCGCAGCGCGCTCAGCAATCTGGCACGCCGCAACGCGTGCCGAGGCCCTTGGCGCTTTCGATCAGTTGGTCGCGACGGATTCGGCCAAATACCTGAAAGCTGTCAGAAGCTCACGAAGGACCGTGACGAACTGCTGGTGTTCTACGACTTTCCTGCAGAACACGGACAGCGCGTCAGAACACCCAACCCGATCGAGTCGACGCTCGCAACGGTGCGTCATCGCACTACGCGCACTCGCAACTGCCTGTCGCTGTCGCGCGCGACGTTCCTCGGCATGGCGTTCCAGCTCATCGAGTCCGCCGAAAAATCGTGGCGCCGCATCCGCGGCGTCGACAAGCTCAGTCCGTTTGTTCTCGGAAGCAAGAACTGGCTGTTCAGCGACACGGTGGCCGGAGCGAAGGCGAGCCTGAATCTGTACTCGCTGATCGAGACCTGCAAGGCGAACAACGTCGACGTCTAACAGTACCTCATCGACCTGTTCAAGGCGCTGCCGCTCGCGCAAACGATCGACAACTACGAAGCGCTGCTGCCTTGGAAGCTTGGCAAGCCCGCTCGCAAACTGAAGACCTGATCGTTAGCCGATCGGCCGTCGCGGCGCAAGGGGGGGGAGCACGGATCGCTTACACCTGATCGACCAGTCGCTGGCGGCCGCGATCGGCGCCCGGCTGCCGGTCACCGAGGCGGTTGACTCGATGATGGTCGACTTCGGTGGTGGCACCACCGAGGTGGGCGTGGTGTCGCTAGGCGGCACCGTTTACCAGTACGCAATCCGGGTCGGCGGCGACCAGTTCGACGGGCGGCTATCATCAACCACGTGCACGGCCTCTACAACGTCATGCTCGGCGAGCAGACCGCCGAGCACGTTAGAAATACATCGGCTCGGCCAGCGGCTCGGTGCCGCGCGAATCGATGCGCGCGGTCGGGCGCGGCGGCGAGGACGGCCTGCCGCGCACCATCGAGCTGTCCAACCACGACATCGCCGAGGCGTTGGCCGCGCTGCTCACCAGGTCGTCAACGCGGTGAAGCGCGTGCTCGAGAAGGTGCCGCCTGAACTCGTCACCGATATCGCCCATCGCGGCGGCGCGCTGCTTGCTCGCCTAGCCGGTGCCTGTATGCCGAAACCGGGCTCGCGATGGAAACCGATCACTGACACGTCGGCAGGCGACACTGCGAAGCAGAGTCGTTCTGGCCTATGTCGTAGAGAAACGGAGTCCGAGCAGCGGTACGAACCGCCGCCCGCGCCCGTTTCGTCCCCTGTTCCCCGTGGACCGCAGTCAGGAGTCGCAATGCCCGGCACGCAAGCTCATCCCGTTACCCCGACGGCCGAAGCGGCCGCAGCTGCTTTCCCCGTTTTCCCTGCTCCTCCCGTTTTTTCCGTTCCGCAGGCCGGCGCGCCGCCCTTCATCGCCCCCGAACCCGTCTCGCAGAAGCCGGTGGCCGGCAGCCAGCATGTGCTGAAGGCCGGCGACGCATTCGTGGTCGGCGACACGCTTGGCGACATCCTCGGCCATGACGACGGCCTGTTCGTCGACGACATGCGCGTGCTGTCGGGCTGGCGCCTGACCTTCGGCGGGCGCGCGCCCTCGCTGTTGTCGGGCGCGACCAGCGCCGACAACGCATCCTTCACCGCGCACCTGACCAACCGGCCGCTGCCGCCGCTGGGCGGCCGGGAGATGCCCGAGGGCGTGATCCACATCGACCGCACTCGCGTGCTGGCTGACAACGTGCTGTACGAGGCGCTGACGCTGACCAACTACGGCACCGCCGATGCCGAGGTGCCCCTGTCGATCTCGTTCGCGGCCGATTTCCTCGACATGTTCGAGGTGCGCGGCACGCCGCGCGAGCGGCGCGGCGCGGTGGCCGCGCCCGAGGTCGAGGCCAGCCAGGTACGGCTGCGCTACGACGGCCTGGACGGCGTCACGCGCACGGTTCGGATCGGTTTCTCGCCGGTGCCGGTGCGTCTGAATACCGATCGCGCCGACTACACGCTGACCATCGCCGCACAGGCCTGCGTGTCGATCTACCTGACCGTCGAGGCGCACATCGAGCGCGACGGCGAGCCGGCCGCGCTGCCCCAGCCGCTCGCGCAGGCGGGCCGCCCGGGGCTGCGGCGCGCGCTGGTGCAGGTACACCGCAAGATGCGCGAGCGGCGACGCCCCATCGCGCGCGTGCGCACCGGCAATCCGCTCTTCAACGCCTGGCTCGACCGCTCGCTGGCCGATCTGGGCCTGCTGACCACCCAGCTCGAGACCGGCCCCTATCCGTATGCGGGTATTCCGTGGTTCTCCACGCCCTTCGGCCGCGACGCGGTGATCACCTCGCTGCAGATGCTGTGGCTGCAGCCCTCGCTGGCGTGCGGCGTACTGCGCTTCCTCGCGGCGCACCAGGCACAGGAGACCTCGGCTTTCCGCGGCGCCGAGCCGGGCAAGATCATGCACGAGTTTCGCCGCAGCGAGATGGCCGCCACCGGCGAGGTGCCGTTTGCGCTCTACTACGGCGGCGTCGACACCACGCCGCTGTTCGTGGTGCTGGCGGGCACCTATCTCGAGCAGACCGGCGACGCGGCCCTGATCGACGAGTTGTGGTCGGCGCTCGAGAAAGCCGCCAGCTGGGTCGCGCGCGCCTGCGACCGCAACCCCTATGGCCTGCTCGACTACCAGAAGACCTCGGAGCGGGGCCTGGCGAACCAGGGCTGGAAGGACAGCCACGATTCGGTGTTCCATGCCGACGGCCGTTTCCCGGAAGGCCCGATCGCGCTGGTCGAGGTGCAGGCCTATGCCTGCGCCGCCTTCGATACGATGGTAAGCTTCTTTACCCATCGCGGCGACGCCGCACGCGCTGCCGACTACTTGGCACGCGCACGCAAGCTGCGCGAGGCGGTGGAGGCGCATTACTGGATGCCCGAGGCCGGTTTTTACGGCATCGCGCTCGACGGGCGCGGCGAGCTGTGCCGCGTGCTGGCCTCGAACGCGGGGCATCTGCTGGTCTTCGGGCTGCCCGAGGCGAACCGCGGCGAGGCGGTCGCACGTACACTCGATTCCTCGCTGTTCCGCACCGGCTGGGGCGTGCGCACGCTGGCGGCCGGCCAGCCGCGCTTCAATCCGATGGCTTACCACAACGGCTCGGTCTGGCCGCACGACAACGCGCTGGCGGCGCGCGGCTTCGCGCGCTACGGCAACAAGACGGCCGCCACCGAACTGCTGCGCGCGCTGTTCGAGGCGGCGGTCAGCTTCGACATGCGCCTGCCCGAGCTGTTCTGCGGCTTCCCGCGCCGGCGCGGCGAACCGCCCACCGCCTATCCGGTGGCCTGCCTGCCGCAGGCCTGGGCGGCCGGCTCGCCGTTCATGATGCTTCAGGCCTGCCTGGGCGTGAGCGTCGACGCGGCGCGCGGCGAGGTGCGGATCGATCAGCCCGCGCTGCCGGACGGCATCGACTGGCTCGAGCTCGACGGCCTGCGGGTGGGCGAGGAGACGGTCTCGCTGACCTTCCGTCGGGTCGGCGGGCAGGTGGTGGCGGCCGCGCAAGGCGGCGGCCGAGTCAAGGTGGTGGCCGGCGCTGTAGCGCGAGTGGCTTGATGGCGGGCGTCGCGCCGGTTCCTACCGGCGCGGCACCCGCCGCATCCGGTGTGCCGCCGGCCGGCTGACCGGAACGCGGGGCAGCGCCGCCGGCACGGCCCCGCACCCGCACAGGAGAGCGAGATCATGAGCCAGCAACCTACACCCGACGAGGGCTGCCAGTCGCAACTCGAGCAGATGGAAGCGGCGGTCGGCCATCTGCAGGACTCGGTCAGGTCCCAGTCGATCGCGGCGGGTGCCGCCAAGGGGCTCGCCTTCAGCCTGGTCGAGACGCTCGGCGCGCTGATCGGCGATCCCGACCTACCCGAGCACGCGCGCTCCGGCTATGAGGCGCTGCGCGACAAGGTCAACCAGCTGATGGCCGCGCCCGAGCGGCCCTGATCGGCACCGAGCTGCATCGTGCTGTACCTGAGCCGCCGCCCGGCGGTCCTGCTCGCGAATCGGGCACGCCAAGAAAATGCCGCCCGATCAATCAGTTCGGCGCGCTGTCAGGCCAATATCCACAAGCTTGCCCACCCTCCCATGTTGACAAGCGCTGCCTGCGTTTCTTTGCTTGGCGTCCCAGGTGTCGACGAAAAAATCATTCCGATCAATGGGTTGGCGATTGTCTTTCAGTGATATCCACAGGTTTGCCAACAAAAACTGTGGATAATTCAGGCTTCTTTGGATTTGTCCGTAAGCGATCGATAAACCCGCTCTTACGGATTCCTGATTAGTTACTTGACTCCGAAAAAGGCATGAAATCAAGTATCGTTCGCCAGGTGCT
Organism: Burkholderia sp.; assembly: GCA_040946945.1. Taxonomy (GTDB): domain Bacteria; phylum Pseudomonadota; class Gammaproteobacteria; order Burkholderiales; family Burkholderiaceae; genus Burkholderia. The sequence goes on from JAYFRX010000091.1 coordinate 7,019, forward strand.
TACGGAGCGTGCGCCATGCCCATGAACAGACTCCAGTTTCAGGCCGGTCTGCCGATGAAAGGATTTCAGGAGCAGTACGGCAACGAAGCGCAATGCGAGGCCGCGCTGGTCGAGTCTCGCTGGCCCGATGGCTGCTGGGTGTGCTCTCGATGCAAGGGCACGCGCTACGCCAGCGCCTACAACGGCCGGCGACTGTGGGAATGCCTGAGCCAGTCCTGCCGGTACCAATGCTCGGCGATCGTCGGAACGATATTCGAGAAGACGAAATTGCTGCTGACGACCTGGTTTCTGGCGATCTACCTGGTGACGCAGAGCAAGAACGCCATCAGCGGACTGGAGCTCAAACGCCAGCTAGGCGTGAGCTACAAGACGGTCTGGCTCATCAAGCACAAGTTGCTGGAGACCATGTGGCTGCGCGAAGAGCGCCGCCGGCTCGACGAACGGGTCGAGGTCGACGACGCGTATCTGGGCGGGGAACGCTCCGGCGGTAAGGCTGGGCGTGGCGCGCCCGGCAAGACGCCGTTTGTAGCGGCCGTGCAGACCTTTGACGATGGCCGTCCTCTGTTCATGCGGCTCTCGCCCGTGCCAGGCTTTACCAAAGCGGCCCTTGAGGTCTGGGCGGCCAGAGCCGCCTGATGCCCACCGCGTGCGTCGTTTCCGATGGCCTGTGGTGTTCGACGGCGTGACGCAAAAGGCTGCCAGTCATGAGCGCCATGTCACGGGCGGTGGCCGTCAGGCCGCGCAGCGCCCCGAGTTCCGCTGGGTCAACACGATGCTCGGCAACCTGAAAACGGCCCTCAAGGGCACGTACCACGCTATCGATCACGCCCAATATGCCCATCGCTATCTCGCTGAATTCGCCTACCGTTTCAACCGCCGTTTCGATTTGCCGGCGATGGCGCCGCGCCTGCTTAGGGCCGCCGTTACGACAAAACCTCATCCACGCCGTGTGTTGATGGTCTCGGAGTCAAGTAACTAATCAGGAAAACCCATGAGGGGTTGTTTACTTTCTCGGCAAGCTGCTAACCTTGGATGTCTGAACGACGGAACCCAAGGGATGGAAGCGCCAATCATTGATGACGAATTGTGGACACTGAGCGAACCGTTACTGCTGCCGCCCAAGCCCCGGCGCAAAGAGCATCCTGGTCGCCCACGCGTATCCGATCGGGCGGCGTTGAATGGCATCCTGTTCGTGTTGACAACCGGTCTGCGATGGAACCATCTGCCAACCGTATTGGGCTTTGGCTCCGGCCCGACCTGCTGGCGACGACTGAACGACTGGCGCAAAGCAGGAGTATGGGATCGACTGCACGAACTGCTGCTCGACAAGTTGCGCGAGGCCGGGCAGATCGATCTTTCATACGCTGCCGTCGATTCCTCGTCGGTACGAACTGTTGGGGCGGGCGAAAAACTGGCCCGAACCCCACGGATCGCCCGCGACCCGGTTCCAAGCACCCCATCCTCGTAGATGCCAATGGCGTTCCCATCAGCGCCATCCTGACCGGCGCGAACCGCAACGACGTCACCCAGTTGCTGCCGCTCGTCGACGCGATTCCCGCGATCCGCGGCGCGCGCGGCCGACCCCTTCAGAGACCCA
>JAYFRX010000092.1:0-8599 GCA_040946945.1 Burkholderia sp.
AGGTCCTCCCCGATGCGCGCGATGTATTCGACTCTAGCATCTTCGGCTTTCTGCGCGCCTACATCACTGCGAGCGATCGCTTCTGCATACCGACGGTTTTAGTCGCCGCGCAGCGGCTTACCTTGAGGGGCTTGAGGAAAGGTTCACGGTCAACCGCCTGGACCTGACGCCGCGGCTGATCCGCAGCTTGGCGACGACGAACCTGATCGAGAATCCGAACAGCGCGGTGCGCCGCGTCAGCGGCCGGGTCGACCGCTATCGCGATGTCGACATGGCGATGCGATGGGCGGCCACTGGCTTCCTGGAAGCTGAGAAGCGATTCCGTAAGCTCGGCGGTGCCGACGAGCTCTGGATGCTCGCCGTTGCCTTGCATCGTCCGACCGATAAACGCGTTGACCATGACTTGAAATTCGCCTAACCTACGAAAAAACCCTGCCGCCCCAACCTTCAACTACGAATGGGACACCGCCCTGGCAGGCGTCTACGGCCGCGCTACGCACGCTCTCCGTCGACAACTACGAAGCGCTGCTGCCTTGGAAGCTTGGTAAGCACGCTCGCAAACTGAAGACCTGATCGTTAGCCGATCGGCCGTCGAGGCGCAAGGGGGCACGGATCGCTTGGAGTTAATGTCGAATCTGGTGTACGGCGGTCGGGAGCGATTTGAGAAGGCGGTAGCGGTTGCGTGAGCATGTTGCTTTCCGCGGTAACGCCTAGCAACTGGAGGCCCACCACCATGGCGAAACTCGATCAGTTGGTCGCGACGTATTCGGCCAAATATCTGAAAGCTATCGAGAAGCTCACGAAGGACCGTGACGAACTGCTGGCGTTCTACGACTTTCCTGCAGAACACTGGCAGCGCGTCAGAACAACCAACCCGATCGAGTCGACGTTCGTAACGGTGCGTCATCGCACTACGCGCACTCGCAACTGCCTGTCGCGCGCGACGTTCCTCGGCATGGCGTTCAAGCTCATCGAGTCCGCCGAAAAATCGTGGCGCCGCATCCGCGGCGTCGACAAGCTCGAACAGCTTCTGAAGGGCATTCCCTTCAAGGACGGAACCCCGGTGATCGATAGCACACCGGCTCAGCAACCGCTGGCCGCCTGATCATGCCACCGATCGCTCGTACACCAGATTTGACAATAGCTCGCGGCTCAGTCCGTCGAGCCCGAGCGATAGGCGTGGCGCTCGGTTACGATCCAGTCGAGCGGCTGGTCGTGCGATTCGCGTGGTAGCGCGTCGAGCGCCGATACCTCGTAGGCGACGCCGATCGTCACCGGCAGCGCCTCGTTCGGCCAGGCCGCCAGCGTTCGGTCGTAGTAGCCGCCGCCGTAGCCGAGCCGGAAGCCCTGCTTGTCGAAGCCGATGCAGGGGATCAGCAGCAGGTCCGGCACCAGCGTTTCGCCCTCGGCTGGCTCGGGGATCCGGTGATGGCCGGTGCGCATCGGCGTGTCCGGGCTCCAGCGGCGAAACGACAGCGGCGTATAGGGCTCCGCGAGCACCGGCAGCGCGGCGTGGCAGTGGTGGTCGTCGGCGAGCCATTCGGCGATCGTGCCGCGTGCGTCGAATTCGCCCGGCAGCGGCCAGTAGAAGCCCACCGTGAGCAGCGGATGCTTGCCGAGCAGATCGAGGATCCGGCGCGCCAGCGCGGTATTCGCGGCCGCCTCGCCGCTCGCCGCGCGACGCAGCGGCGCGAGCGTTTCGCGCAGCGCCTGCTTGCGATTGACGACGGGGGGGCATGCTATGCTTTCGCTCACTTTGTGCTCCATGAAAAATGATGTCTACCAGACTCGTCCGAGTGTATCTCGCGGCCACCATGACCCTGTCGGCGGTCGTACTGGCGGCGTGTGCCGCCGCGTGTGCCGCTCAAACCGTCGACGACGTCACGTCGAACAACGATCAGGTCTTTGTCCAGCTGCGCGAGGCCGCGCGTGCCAACAACCCGGCCCGCGCCGCGCAGCTCGCCGCGATGATCCCGAATTATCCGGTGCCGTCCTATCTCGAGTATTTCCAGATCAAGCCGCAGCTGTTCGACAGCTCGGGCAAGGCACTTATCGACGCGCCCGACGCACCGGTGCTGTCCTTCCTGCAGCGCTACGACGGCCAGGCGATCGCCGACCGCATGCGCAACGACTACCTGCTGGTGTTGGGCGCGCGCCACGACTGGCGCGGCTTCGACGAGCAGTACAAGCGCTTCGTGCTCGACGACGACACCCAGGTGAAGTGCTATTCGCTCGAGTCGCGCGGCGAGAACGTCGCCGACATGGCGCGCCACCTGCTGGTTGACCCGAAGAACTACGGCGATGCTTGCGTCGACCTGATCTCGGCGCTGGCGGTCAACCAGCAATTCTCGTCCGACGACGTCTGGACCCAGGTGCGCCTGGCCTTCGAGCAGAACTACACCACCACCGCCGGCAAGATCGCCGACGTGCTCGGCCCGCGCCCGGCCGCCTTCGATCAGGCCGCCAGCGCGCCGCCGCTGTTCCTCGCGCGCGGTGTCGGCAGCGATGCCGTCTCGCGCCAGTTGGCGCTGATCGCGATCACGCGCATGGCGCGCAACGATCCGGACCAGGCGGCCGGCATGATGGGCACGCTCACCCAGCTCTCCAAGTCGGAGCAGGCGATCGCCTGGGGCGAGATCGGCATGCATGCGGCGCTCAAGCGCTTGCCGCTGGCGCTGCAGTATTACAAGCAGTCGGGGGGCGCGCTGCTGTCGGTACCCGGCTATGAATGGCGCGTGCGCGCCGCCCTGCTGGCCGGCGACTGGCCCTCGGTACGCTGGGCCATCGACCAGATGCCCGACGACCTGCGCGCCCAGCCGGCCTGGCTTTACTGGCATGGCCGCGCGCTGAAGCAGGCCGGCGCCGCCGGCAGCGCGAACCGCGACTTCGAGCAGGTGGCGGGCGGCTTCGACTTCTACGGCCAGCTGGCCGCCGAGGAGCTGGACCAGAAGACGAAGACCGTGCTCCCACCGCGAACCACCGTCAGCGACGCTGAGGTCGACGCGATGAGCCAGGTGCCCGGCTTCGCGTTGGCACGCCGTTTCTACATGCTGAACCTGCGCCTGGAGGGCAACCGCGAATGGAACTGGCCGCTGCGCGGCATGACCGACCGCCAGCTGCTAGCCGCGGCCGAATACGCCAAGCGCATCGGCATGCTCGACCGCACCGTCAACACGGCCGATCGTACCACCGCGATGCACGACTTCACGCTGCGCTATCCTTCGCCGTACCGGCCGATCATGGAGCGCTACGCGGCCACCAACAGGCTCGATATCGAGTGGGCCTATGGCCTGATCCGCCAGGAATCGCGCTTCATCACTAATGCGCGTTCTTCGGTGGGTGCCGGCGGGCTGATGCAGCTGATGCCGGCCACCGCGCAGCTGGTGGCCAAGAAGCTGGGCATTGGCGGTATCTCGGGCGCGCAGACGCACGACATCGACACCAATATCCAGCTCGGTACCTGGTACCTGTCCGACATCTACCAGAAATTCGATGATTCGGCGGTGCTGGCCACGGCCGGCTACAACGCCGGGCCGGGCCGTCCGCGCCAGTGGCGCCAGGTACTGACGCAGCCGGTCGAGGGTGCGATCTTCGCCGAGACCATCCCGTTCAACGAGACGCGCGACTACGTGAAAAACGTGCTGTCGAACACCACCTATTACGCGGCGCTGTTCGAGGGCAAGCCGAAGTCGCTGAAGGCGCGGCTCGGTTTTGTCTCGCCTTGAGCCGGGTTCCGGGGCCGGCTCGAGCCGGACGCCACCTTTAGCGCGCGCCGCGGCGGGATCGCGACCCGCGATTCGTTGCCCGCGAGCGCCCGCGCGGTCGCGGCAAGGCATGCGGCAGCCCGATCGTCGCGGCGCGCAGTCGACAGCTGACGGAGGCTCGCCCATGCGATCGACTGCCCCTCGCCCTGATCGGCGGTAGCGGCTTCATCGGCACCCGCCTGGTCGCGACCCTGGTTCGCGCCGGCTTCCCGGTGCGGATCGCCGCGCGGCACCGCGAGCATGCGCGCCATCTCGTCACGCTACCGGTCGATATCGTCGAGATGGACGGCTTCGATGCCCGCAGCCTGGCGCGCTTCGTGGCCTGCGCGCAAGTAGCGGTCAACCTGGTCGGGACCTGGTACGGCGGGCACGGCAAGCCTTACGGCGAAGATTTCCGGGAGGCCCACGTGGCGTTGCCAGCAGCGCTGGCGGCGGCCTGCGCCGAGACCGGCGTCTTACAGCTGGTGCAGGTCAACGAGCTCGGTGCCGATTCGCGCGGGCCGAGTATGTACCAGCGTTCCAAGGGCGACGGCAAGGCCGCGCTGCATGCGGCGGCGGCCGCTTCCTGCGGCGCGCTGGCGGTCACGGTGCTGCGGCCCTCGGTGGTGTTCGGCCCCGGCGACGCGTTCCTGAGCACCTTCGCGCGGCTGCAGCGCAGCCTGCCGGTGCTGCCGCTGGCGATGCCCGACGCGCAGTTCCAGCCGGTCTACGTCGGCGATGTCACGCAGGCGCTGCGCCGCGTCTGCGGGCTGCGCGAGGCCCATGGCAAGACCTACGAGATGGGCGGCCCGAAGGTCTACACACTCGAGCGCTGGTGCGCTACTGCGGCGCGCTGGTCGGGCGCGAGGAACGCACCCTGCGTCTGCCCGACGCGCTGGCGCGGCTGCAGGCGCGCCTGTTCGAGTGTCTGCCCGGTGAGCCGGTGATCACACGCGACAACCTCGATTCGATGCGCGTACCCAACCTGATGAGTGGGCCGTTCGCGCCGGGCTGGGGATCCGGCCGGCTAGCATCGATGGCGTCGCGCCGTCCTACCTCAGTGCCGGCGGCACGCGCGTCGCTGAGTGCGGCAGGGCACCGCCCCGATTCACTTATTTTGATGGAGCAGCAAGGTTTGAGCCATGCAATTGATCATTGGCGACAAGAGCTATGGTTCCTGGTCGATGCGGCCCTGGGTGCTGATGCGTCACTTCGGGATCCCCTTCGACGAGACGCCGATCGAGCTGCGCACGCCCGAGACGAGCGCTCCGATCCGCGCGGTGTCGCCCTCGGGCAAGGTGCTCTGCCTGATCGACGACGACGGCCTGGCGATCGCCGAGACTCTGGCGGAGAGTCATCCGGCGCTGGCCATGTGGCCGGCCGAGCCGGCCGCGTGTCGGCCCGAGATGCATGCCGGTTTCGTCGCGCTGTGCGCCGAGATGCCGCTCGATATCCGCGACACCCTGCCGGGCTGAGAGATCTTGCCCGAGGCACTGGCCGACGTGGCGCGCATCGACGCGCTGTGGCGCGATTGTCTCGCCGCCTCGGGCGGCCCCCGTTCCTGTTCGGCACCTTCACCATCGCCGACGCGATGTACGCGCCCGTAGTGATGCGCTTCGTCACCTATGCGCCGCCGCTGTCCAAGGTCGCGACGGGCTATGTCGAGCGTATGCTCGCGGTGCCGGCGGCGGCCTGGGTCGACAAGGCGCGTCACGAGACGCTCGTGTTCTCGGTAAGAGGTCAGTTCAAAAACCAATGAGGGGCTGTTTACTTTCTCGGCAAGCTGCTAACCTTGGATGTCTGGACAACGGAACCCAAGGGATGGAAGCGCCAATCATTCATGACGAATTGTGGACACTGAGCGAACCGTTACTGCCGCCGACCAAGCCCCGGCGCAAAGAGCATCCTGGTCGCCCACGCGTATCCGATCGGGCGGTGTTGAATGGCATCCTGTTCGTGTTGACAACCGGTCTGCGATGGAACCATCTGCCAACCGTATTGGGCTTTAGCTCCGGCGCGACCTGCTGGCGACGACTGAACGACTGGCGCAAAGCAGAAGTATGGGATCGACTGCACGAACTGCTGCTCGACACGTTGCGCGAGGCCGGGCAGATCGATCTTTCATACGCTGCCGTCGATTCCTCGTCGGTACGAACTGTTGGGGCGGGCGAAAAACTGGCCCGAACCCCACGGGTCGCGCGCGACCCGGTTCCAAGCACCCCATCCTCGTAGATGCCAATGGCGTTCCCATCAGCCCCATCCTGACCGGCGCGAACCGCAACGACGTCACCCAGTTGCTGCCGCTCGTCGACGCGATTCCCCCAATCCGCGGGGCGCGCGGCCGACCCCTTCAGAGACCCAAGGTCATCTATGCCGATCGTGGTTACGATTCCGATCCGCATCGTCAACGATTGCGCGAACGCGGCATCAAACCCGTGATCGCAAGGCGCCGCACTGAACATGGCCGTGGTCTGGGCAAATTCCGTTGGGTTGTTGAACGGACTCACTCGTGGCTCCACAACTTCCGTCGTCTTCGCATACGCTTCGATCGTCGAGCTGACATTCACGAAGCATTCTTCAAATTCGGCTGCGCCCTAGCCTGCTGGAACATCTTTAGGCGTACGGAGCAGTCTTTTTGAACTAGCCTTTAACTGAGGAATACACGCGGCGGCGGCCCGGTGCCGCTCGCCACTGCAAAGAGGGGGTGTCATGAAGATCTACGCAGTCGGCGGCGCGATCCGCGACGAACTGCTTGGCGTGCCGGTCCAGGATCGCGACTACGTGGTGGTCGGCGCGACGCCCGAGCAGCTGGCTGCCCGAGGCTACCGCCCGGTCGGCAAAGATTTCCCGGTGTTCCTGCACCCGCGCACGCACGAGGAATACGCGCTGGCGCGCACCGAGCGCAAGACCGTGGCCGGTTATCACGGCTTCCAGTTCTATTTCGCGCCCGACGTCACGCTCGAGGAGGACCTGGCGCGACGCGACCTGAGCATCAACGCGATGGCGCGCGAGCTGAGCCCCGACGGCAGCCTGGTCGGCCCGGTGGTGGATCCGTTCGACGGCTGTGCCGACATGGCCGCGAAGCGGTTTCGCCACGTCGGCCCGGCCTTTGTCGAGGATCCAGTGCGGATCCTGCGGATCGCGCGCTTCGCGGCCCGTTTCGCCGATTTCACGGTTGCGCCCGGGACGCTCGCGCTGATGCGGGAGATGGTGACAGCCGGCGAGGTCGACGCACTGGTGCCCGAGCGCGTCTGGCAGGAGCTCTCGCGCGGGCTGATGGAGGCGAAGCCCTCGCGGATGTTCGAGGTGCTGCGCGAGTGTGGGGCGCTGGCGCGTATCCTGCCCGAGGTCGACGCGCTGTTCGGCGTGCCGCAGCCCGCTGACTACCACCCCGAGGTGGATACCGGTGTGCACGTGATGATGGTGGTCGACTACGCGGCCCGGCACGGCTACACGCTGCCGGTTCGCTTTGCCGCGCTGACCCACGATCTCGGCAAGGCCACCACGCCCGAGCACGTGCTGCCGCGCCATATCGGCCATGAAGGCCGCAGCGTCGAGCTGCTCAAGCCTCTGAGGGAGCGCCTGCGCGTGCCTAACGAGTGCCGCGACCTGGCCCTGCTGGTGGCGCGCGAGCACGGCAACCTGCACCAGGTGATGAAGATGGGCGCGGCCGCGCTGGTGCGCTTCCTGGAGCGTGCCGATGCGCTGCGCAAGCCGGGCCGCTTCGCCGAGATGCTGCAGGCCTGCGAATCGGATGCGCGCGGGCGGTTCGGTCTCGAGGAGCAGCCCTATCCGCAGGCCGCGCGCCTGCGGATAGGGCTGCTCGCCGCGCGCTCGGTGGATGCCGGCCAGGTGGCGGCCGGCCTGCGCGGCAATCCGGAAGGGATCCGCGAGGCGGTGCATCGGGCGCGGATCGCGGCGGTGGCGACCGAGCTCTCGATCGACGCCGAGGCCGGCAAATGAACGGCGCGCCGATGGTCGCGATCCGCGAGGCACCAGCCGGCCGATGCGCCGGCCATCTCGCGCCTGCTGCGCCAGCTCGGTTACGAGGCCGGGCCGGCGCTGGTCCACGGCAAGCTCGAGGCGATTGCCGGCAGCGCGGCCGGGCCGTATCACGAGCCTGGTGGTCGACCAGGGCCGGCGCTCGCGCGGCATCGGTGTGGCGCTGATGGCGGCGGCCGCGGCCTGGTTCGAGGCGGCCGGCTGCGTGAAGACAGAGTGACAAGCGGCGATCACCGCGCCGATGCGCATCGTTTTTATGCGCGCCATGGCTATGCACGGGATGGGCCGCGGCTGTCGCGACGCGGCCAGGTGCATCTCATTCGGCCAGGTCGCAGGTGAGTCGTGCGCCTGGCCGGCGGCACCGCGTCGAGATTCAATCGGGGGAAAACGAAACCGTCACACACGGCCGATGCCGCGCGCGACGGTTCTGGAGGAAGCGATTTTCAGCGCGCCGCGCCCGAGACGCGGCCGTCCGGGCGCGCAGCACTACAGGGTGCGCTCGTTGTAGTCCATGCGAATGCGGATCAGCATGCCGTTGTTGAGGTTGGCATGGCGCACGCGCTCGGTGGCCTCGCGCAGCGGCTTCCAGCGGCTTGCGACGCTCGGGTCGCGCTCCAAGGCGGCCTCGATGCCAACGCGGTCGGTCGGGTAGCCGAGCGCGGCGAACTGCACGTCGCGCTGCTTCTCGAGTGTGGCCAGGCGCTCGACCAGCTGGGTCTTGCGCTCGACGCATAGGAATTTCAAAACGCCAGAGGAGGCGGGCGATCTGCGCAGAAGTTCGCTGGACGGGTAGTGGTGCCGTCGGTGGGCAAGGTTTCCAGCAACGTCACGCGATTTTCGCTGCGAACCCAGCG
>JAYFRX010000093.1:0-8570 GCA_040946945.1 Burkholderia sp.
TGGGGCTGGTCTCGCTGCTCGATACTCAGCAGCGCCTCCAGCGTTGTTCATGAACCGCCGTATGCGGAACCGCACGTACGGTGGTGTGAGAGGGCGACGGGGGCAACCCCGTCCCCTACTCGATGTCAATCGGGACGTGCAGGCCCGCGAGGCTCGGACACAGGTGCCCCGCCATCCGATGAAGCAGCGCTCGAAGGCAACCAGGCTCAATCCGCTAACACCCGCCTGAACGTGTCTTCGCATGAAATTCCGGTCGCGTAAGCCAGATGCTTGCGCAGCCACCCCAGTTAGGTCCGCCCCCACAGCGCCATCGTCTCCCGGTCTTCCACTCCGCACCGGACGGCGCACAGCGCCATCAGCACAATTCACAATACCGTCCAGCGAGTAACGGCACTGACGGCACCGCGGATCGCGCAACTCGACGAACGCATCCATGATCGAAGGCATCTCTCGTTTCGCCATAAATCGACAGTAAACCCCAGCACGCCGATGTTTACAACCACTCACTTCCGCCCGCTCATCCTTGCCACACCGACCCTCTTCATGTGGAAGCCCTGAGGCGCAGATCCCGCTCGAGCGTGATCTCATGCATGGGAACTCCGATCAGGCCCGTGCTCACGCTGGTCGAGTGCGACTTGAGCAGTATCGCGTCGTGCAGCCATTGATGAATTACGTGCTCGTCCTGGGAGCCGTCCGCGATTGCGACGCTCACCGAGTAGTCGCCAAGCGGCAGGATCGGCATCCTGAACATGAACCTCACGGTGAAGCGTTCGTTGGCCACCACCACAAACGGCTCCGGCAGCGTCGTCAGATAGGTGTTGTCGCCGAACAGATTCTGTCCAAGCCGATCGCGCACGATGAAGCCGACGATCACGCGCGCCATCTCCTGCAGCGCCCTGACGCTGACGTGCACACACACCACCTCGCCGCCCACGACCCAGTTCAGCGGCGCGCCCGCACCATCCTCGATGCGGACATATTCGACCGCGGCACCGCCGAGTCCAAAATTCTTGGCGTCCTGGCTGAACTGGAACAGCTCGATATCGTTGCGCAGCTTCGATGCATTGACGAGCTCGGCCCGCTGATCGCGTACATCGCCTTCAGAAAGGGTGCGCACCACCTGGCTGCGTTCGGCAGCCCGCCCGGTTCGGCCCGATGCGCGATGCTGCTCTTCGTAGAAGGCTGCGAGATACGAATCGCACACGTCCTTCGCGGGGCCGGTTTCGCGCACCTGCCCCTTGTCGAGCCAGACGACTCGCGTGCAAAGATTGACCACCGCGTTCGTATCGTGGCTGACGAACAGGATGGTCCCCCGTTCCATGAACGCGCGCAGAAAACGCATGCATTTCTGCGTGAAGAACGCATCGCCGACGGCCAGCGCTTCGTCGATCACCAACACGTCCGCATCGACGTGGGCGATGACCGCAAAGGCGAGCCTCACGTACATGCCGCTCGAATAGGTCTTGACCGGCTGGTCGACGAAATCGCCGATATCCGCGAATGCCAGGATATCGTCGAGCCGCACCTCGATCTGCGTCTTTGACAATCCCAGCAAGGTGGCATTCATGAACACGTTCTCGCGCCCGGTGAACTCGAGGTTAAAGCCGGCGCCGAGTTCGAGCAGCGCGGCGACGCGACCCTGGATCGCCACTCGTCCGTCGGACGGCGTCAGCGTTCCGCAGATGATTTGCAGCAGTGTCGATTTGCCGGAACCGTTGCGGCCGATGATGCCGATCGTTTCGCCCTTTTGCACCTGAAACGAGACCTGCTGCAGCGCGCGGAACTTCCTCGGCCCTTCTGCCGCGCCGAGCCAGCGCGCCGGCAGCCGCCGCGCTAGCCTGCCTAGGCGATCACGAAGGGCCGACTTGAGTCGATCGGACGGCCTGGCAAACACGCGAAAGTGCTTGCTGACGTTCTCGACGGAAATCGCGGAGGACTCAAAGAACATCAGCAAACCCCTTGCGCATCACCTGAAAATACTTGAATCCGGCGCAAGCCACCGCGATACCGCCCAGCAAGGCCAGACCGAGCGCGCCGAAATCGGGCGCATGACCATCGAGCAGGACGGCGCGCGACTGCTCGATGAACAAGGTCAGCGGATTCAGCTCGAGCCAGAAGCGATACTTTTCCGGCAAGGCCGAGGCCGGATAGAACACCGGCGACAGGAACATCAGCACCATCGTGAACAGGCCGGTGATCTGCCCCACGTCCCGCACGAAGACGCCGGTCGCCGCAAGAAACCAGGCGACGCCCAGTGATATCAGCATCAGAGGCAGCAAGACGATCGGCAGGTACAAGGCCGCCGCGAAAATGAAGTGCTTGAACAAGGCGAAGCCGCACAGCAGCACAATCAGACTCACGAGCGTGTGAAAGAAGGCCGACAGCAAGGCAACGAGCGGCAGGATTTCCAGTGGGAAAACGATCTTCTTGACGTAGCTCGGATTGTTCAGCATCAGGTTCGGCGCGCGATTGACGCATTCGGCGAACAAGCCGTGGATTGTCATACCGACGAACAGCATCATCGCGAACTGCGCGCGGCCCTGATCGACGCCGCTCCCCCCCCAACGCGACTTGAACACGAAGGAGAAGACGAACGAATACACCGCGAGCATCAACAAGGGATTGAAAAACGACCAGGCCAATCCGAACACTGACCCTCGATAGCGCCCGACAACTTCCCGCTTCGTCATCTGCCAGATGAGCGAGGCGTTACGCTTGATCGAGCCGACGAGACTTCGCGGTGTGGCAAGAAACATACTGATGGGTCTTCGCGGAATCGTGTGGATAAAAATGAGCCATTTTTCAAATTTTGGGCAGCATGCACGTGGAGGATCTTCAGGCGTAGATACTCTTCGTCACGCAGTCCATACGCTCGTCGCTGGATAACGCGGATCTTCTTGTTGGGTTCTTCAACGAAGCCGAGCGGTACCTTGTTCTCAGGTTTGCAATGAGCAGCGATTTCGCCCGAATGACGCTCGATCATTTCCGCGAACTTCTCGTACGGCTTCAGGCGCTGCCACTTCAAACTCGCCTTTCCAGTTGTCGAAGAAACGACCTGCCCAACCTTCGCGTTCGTAGCCCCACCACTGCCCGAAGGACTCCTTTAAGAGGTAGGCAGTATGAGCCGATAATTGGCGGCACGCAGCGTCTTCAGCGACTACTTGCAGTCTGCACTCAGGTTCTCACGGCGCCTCAGCAACACATACTTTTGGCCTTTGATGTAGCGCCGGTCATTGCCTTCCAGGCGGGCATATTCGTTCTTGTGGACCTGATCCAGCGTATCCTCGAGATGCTTCATGACATGGAACTTGTCGAACAGAATCGCGGCCTGGGGCGCACGCTCCGGTGCGACGTTGCGGAACGGCTTCCACATGTCCATCATGATCAGCCGGATGCCGTTTACCTTCTTCTCGCCAAGCCAGTCATAGAACTGCTGCATGCTCGCCTCCGACCGGTTCTCGCCGCCAAACCAGATCGGCCGTCCTCGAAGCCGATCGCTCACGACGATCCGGTAGGTGTGGCCTTTGCGAATCGAAACCTCGTCGATGCCGATCACCTTCGGGGCCGGTGTACCGAACCGTTCCAATTGCGCTTGCATGTATTGCTTGTCGAGATCCTTGACCGTATGCCATCCAGGTGCAGCGCGTCGGCTATATACTTGACCGCGCTTTCCCGACAGCGGCGGCGCGGCCGACGTGCCACGCGAACCGCTTCGTGTAGTGCGGGTTGTCGGCAAGGAAGCTCAGCCGCTCGCGCTTCACCGTGCCGTCGCACTGACATCGAACGCCTCGCACCTCGAACGCCAGGTAGATGCGCGAGGGGCGCCGCTCGACAGATCGCATGCACGAGGTTGCTTGCGATCGTAGCGAGGACATATCCGGTTGCCTCCAGTGCAGGCCGTTTTTTTGAGCGCCGGACCAGCGCGATGACGGGTGCGACGCGATCGCCGAACACGCCGTGGATCTCTTGGAGAGGACGGAATCCTTCGAAGCGGTACGCGTCGGACAGACGCTTTCGTTTGCGTTAAGTAGCCATCGCGAAATCATGCCAGCTTTTTTGCAACATCCGAATCTCGCAAATTCACTCCCATATTGGCTATCAGGAATTTTCATGACGAAATTTACCCATTTACCCACACGATTCCGCGAAGACCCATACTGATTATAGACTTCGTGTGAAGCAGCCAGCGTTGCTTCTCTGGTTTCATTGGGAATGCAGATCTCTGACACACAGCTCGATGGCATCTTGCCAATCGGGCAGCTCGATGCCGAAGCGGAACTTCATCGCCTCGTTCGAGAGGGACGAGTTGGCCGGCCGCTTCGCCGGTACCGGGTAGGCGCTGGTCGGGATCGGCAGGACCTTTTCCACCGCCAGCGGCGCGGCGCCAGGCGTGGCGTGCCACGCGGCGAACACGGCTTCTGCAAAGCCGTGCCAGGAAGTCCGGCCCGAGGCGGTCATGTGATAGATACCGGACTCGAACGATCCTGCCCGGCGCTCGCGCAGGGCCGTCGCTACCGCCTGCGCCGTGCCGGCCGCAATCGAGCGCGCCCAGGTCGGTGCACCGAACTGGTCGGCCACCACGTTCAATTCCTGGCGCTGCGCCGCCAGCCTGAGCATGGTGCGCAGGAAGTTCTTGCCGCGCGCCGCGAACACCCAGGTGGTACGAAACGTCAACCAGTCGCCGCCGGCTTCGGCAATCGCACGCTCGCCGTCAAGTTTGCTGGCACCATAGACGTTGATCGGACACGTCTGATCCGATTCGAGGTAGGGCGACGCCTTGCTGCCGTCGAACACGTAATCGGTGGAGTAATGCACGAACAGGCCGCCCATGCGCTTCGTCGCCTCCGCCAGCACGCCGACTGCTTCGGCATTGACGGTATTCGCAACTTCGGCATCGGTCTCGGCCGCATCGACCGCGGTATAGGCCGCGGCATTGACCACCACGTCGGGCTTCAGTTCGCCTAGCACGTCCGCGAGCGTGTCGGGTCGAGTCAGATCCGCCTGCTCACGACCGAGTGCAAAAACTCGCCCGAGAACCAACAGGCTCCGCGACAGTTCCCAGCCGACCTGTCCGTTGGCACCGGTCACGACGATTTTCATGCATAGACTTCGGCTTCGCCGAGCCGCTTGCCCGCCACGTCCTTGGCGGCCAATTGCGGCTCGAAGTCGATCGGCCAGCCGATGCCGATGTCCGGATCGTTCCAGATGATGCTGCGCTCGAACTCCGGGAACCAGTAGTCGGTGGTTTTGTAGAGGAACTGCGCGGCGTTCGACAGTACCACGAAGCCATGGGCGAAGCCGGGCGGCACCCAGAGCTGCCGGTGATTCTCGTCGGACAGCACGACCCCGACCCATTTGCCGAAATTCGGCGACTGCTTGCAGATGTCGACGGCGACATCGAATACCGCACCCTCGACCACGCGCACCAGCTTGCCCTGAGCATGCTCGATCTGATAGTGCAGCCCACGCAGCACGCCTTTCGACGAGCGCGAATGATTGTCCTGGACGAACTGGACTCCAGCCTCAACCTGGGCCTCGAATTCGCGCGCAGTGAAGCTTTCGTAAAAGTAGCCGCGGGCGTCGCCGAAGACCTTCGGTTCGATGAACTTGACTTCGGGAAGCGCCGTTGTTGTTACCTGGATGGCCATGCCACGTCATCCGTAAGAAGATTTTTAAGGTACTGGCCGTAGTCGTTCTTGGCCAGCGGCTGCGCGAGCTTCGACAGTTGCTCGGCATCGATCCACTGCCGGCGATAAGCAATCTCTTCAGGGCAGGCGACCACCAGCCCCTGGCGCTTCTGAAGCGTCGCGACGAAGCTGGCCGCCTCGATCAGGGAATCGTGCGTCCCCGTATCGAGCCAGGCGTAACCACGGCCCATGATCTCGACGTTGAGAGCGTCATCCTGGAGATAGCGTGAATTCACATCGGTGATTTCCAGCTCGCCACGCGGCGAAGGCTTGATATCGGCCGCGATGTCGCAAACCCGGTTGTCATAGAAATACAATCCCGTCACCGCATAGTTCGAACGGGGCCGGGCTGGCTTTTCCTCGATCGACAGCGCGCGGAACCCCTTTTCGAATTCGACCACGCCGTAGTGCTCCGGATCGTGCACGTGATACGCGAATACCGTTGCCCCAATTTCCTGCGTATTGGCGCGATCGAGTTGCTTCACCAGATCGTGGCCATAGAAGATATTGTCGCCGAGGATCAGGGTTGACGGGGCGTTGCCGACGAACTCGCGGCCGATAATGAAGGCCTGCGCCAGACCATCCGGCGAAGGCTGCACCGCATACTGGATGTTCATGCCCCAGCGCGAACCGTCGCCGAGCATCGCCTCGAAGCGCGGCGTGTCCTGCGGGGTCGAGATGATCAGCACATCACGGATCCCCGCGATCATTAGTGTCGACAGCGGGTAGTAGACCATCGGCTTGTCGTACACCGGCAGCAACTGCTTCGACACCGCATGCGTGATCGGATACAGACGCGTGCCTGAACCGCCGGCCAGAATGATGCCCTTGCGTGCCATCGTTTCACTCCTCGTCACGCGCGTTGCGCGTAGTTCATCTCGACCCACTGCGGTACTCGCCCGAAGCCACTTCCTCAGCCCAGACCTGGTTGTCGAGATACCAGCGCACCGTCTTCGCCATGCCGGTCTCGAAGGTCTCGACCGGTTTCCAGCCCAGCTCGCGCCCGAGCTTGCGCGCATCGACCGCGTAGCGGCGGTCGTGCCCCGGACGATCAGGGACGAAGGCGATCTGCTCGCGGTACGAGGCACCCGCCTTCGGCTGCAACTCGTCGAGCAAGTCGCACAGCACGTGCACGACATCGAGGTTCTTCTTCTCGTTCCAGCCGCCGACGTTGTAGGTCTCGCCGGGCACGCCGCGCGCGAGTACCTCGCGAATCGCCGAGCAGTGGTCGCCGACATACAGCCAGTCGCGCACGTTCTGCCCATCGCGGTAAACAGGCAGCGGCTTGCCCGCCAGCGCATTGGCAATCATCAGCGGAATCAGCTTCTCGGGAAACTGATACGGGCCGTAGTTGTTCGAGCAATTGGTGGTCAGCACTGGCAGATCGTAGGTATGGAAATAGGCACGCACCAGATGGTCGGATCCGGCTTTGGTCGCCGAGTAAGGGCTGTTCGGCGCGTACGGCGTAGTTTCCGAGAACTGCAGATCGGTGGCCGACAGCGAGCCGAACACCTCGTCGGTGGACACGTGCAGGAACCGGAACGCTGCCTTCGCATCGGCATCGAGCGTGTTCCAGTACTGGCGTGTCGCCTCGAGCATCGTGAAGGTGCCGACCACGTTGGTCTGCACGAAATCGGCGGGACCGTGGATCGAGCGGTCCACATGGCTTTCGGCAGCGAAATGCAGGATCGAGCGCGGACGATGTTCGGCCAGCAGCGCGTCGATTGCCGCGCGCTCGCAGATGTCGACACGCGCGAAGGCGTGATTCGGATTGTCCTGCAACGACTTCAGCGTGCCGAGGTTGCCCGCGTATGTGAGCTTGTCGACATTCAGCACCGGCTCGTCGGATTGCGCGAGCCAGTCCAGCACGAAATTGGCACCGATGAAGCCAGCACCGCCCGTCACCAATATCATGGGATTACCTTGTCGAAAAACGGAGTCTGATCGAACCGATAAGCGGAAACTTGCCGCCGGCCCCTCGGAATGTGCGCCGTGAATCGCGTATATCTATTGTTTTGCGGCCATCTGGCGGATCGGCCCGGCACCAGCCCATAGAAGCACGATTATAAGGCCTGTGTCGGTCTAAAAAACATGCCTCTAACATCTTTCAACAGCTTGACGCCTAGGAAATTGAAAGCGTCAGAGCCAGCGTGTCTAGCGTGTCATGTGCAGGCGAACGGGCTAACGACGAGCTGAACTCACTACAGGGGGCGAAGACTATCGCGAATGAGACATGATTTCGCTCAAATCGGCCATTTTCCCTGTCTCCTGACGGCCTGCTCCCCTTGGGATGTCAGTTCACAATTTTCGCACGCGCCAGTGCCTCATGATGGGGCCGCAACTGGACCAGCGATTTGCCCCGAGTGATTCCCCCATACCGCAACGGGCTGCCGCACCACACACAGAGCTATTGTCACATCTGGTGTATGAGTGATTGGCGGCATGATCAGGCGGCCAGCGGTTGCTGAGTCGGTGTGCGATCGATCACCGGGGTTTCGTCCTTGAAGGGAATGCCCTTCAGAAGCTGTTCGAGCTTGTCGACGCCGCGGATTCGGTGCCACGATTTTTCGGCAGATTTGATAAGAGGCCAGTTCAAAACTACTGCTCGGTACGCCTGAAGCTGTTCCAGCAGACGAGGGCGCAGCCGAATTTGAAGAATGCTTTGTGAATGTCAGCTCGACGATCGAAGCGTATGCGAAGACGACGGAAGTTGTGGAGCCACGAGTGAGTCCGTTCAACGACCCAACGGAATTTGACTAGACCACTGCCATGTTCAGTGCGGCGCCTTGCGATCACCGGTTTGATGCCGCGTTCGCGCAATCGTTGACGATGCGGATCGGAATCGTAACCACGATCGGCATAGATGACCTTGGGTCTCTGAAG
>JAYFRX010000094.1:0-8528 GCA_040946945.1 Burkholderia sp.
GTGTCTGCTCGCGAGGTGGCCGGCGACAAGCACGCGGGGCGTGCCGCCGGCGACGTGCGCTGGCATGGCTCGCAGCCCGGCCGAATCGTGATGGACCAACGCAAGCTGCGGTTTCAGCGGCCCCGGCGGCGGGACAAGCGCGGCAAGGAAGTGCCGATTCCCGCCTACACGCAGCTGCGAGACGACGAACGGCTCACGCAGCGCATGTACGACCTCATGGTCAGCGGCGTGTCGACCCGAAAGTATGACGAGGCGTTGCCTGAAATGGCCCACACCGTCGGCATCTCGAAGATGCAGCGTCTCGCGCCAGTTCATGAAGGCGAGCAAGAAGAAGCTTGACGGGCTGATGGAGCGTCGCTTCGAGGATCACGACATCCTAGCCATCTACCTGGACGGTATCATCGTCGATGGGTGCCGCATTCTCACCGCGATTGGCGTCGAGAGCGACGCCCAGAATCATTTGATGGGGCTGGTGAGCGGTTCGAGCGAGAACGCCGAAGTCGTTAAGGATCTGCTGAATAGCCTGATCGAACGCGGGCTGGCGATCGACCGGGACTATCTGTTCGTGATTAATGGGTCCAAGGCGCTGCGCTCGGCGATCGAGGCAGTGTTCGGCGAACGTGCCCACGTCCAGCGGTGCCGGACCCACAAGATTCGCAACGTGACCGAACGGCTGGCTGCTCGCCGTTGCCTTGCATCGTCCGACCGATAAACGCGTTGACCATGACTTGAAGTCCGCCTAACCTACGAAACCCTGCCGCCCCAACCTTCAACTACGAATGGGACACCGCCCGATAAAACATCGTCCATGCGTTTAAGTTCGTTATTGAGTCACACGCGAATCGGACGCAACGGATGGTCCTTCGGCACAAAATCGTCCAGCTTCAGCACCGTGAACATGGACTCGGTAAAACCATCTGGCCCACGCATCGGTTCCATCTTGCTCTCGTCCATGACATAAGTTCAACGTTTACGCCTTCGTTGCGGATGACCGCTACATGAGGTATTTCAACGGCCTGCTAAACAACCGGATCCGGTACAAGTCAGCCTGAAGAACATCCGTAACCTCGCCGCGTGAGACATCGATGTGCTTGAGTCCATTCTCCGCCTTGCCTAACAAGGACCTTCACGCGGAAGCCCTACCCCGCCCCTGTGGATAACTCCCGCGACGCGCGTTTTTGGCGGTAGAATCTCGCCTCATCTCCAGGAATCCCGCACGCAGCTCCAGCTCGTCGTGTTCCCGAAACCCTTGTGGCACAAGCCTCCGGAGCATGCTCGCTCGGCCGCACCGGGCTTTGTTGCCAATCCGCGACAAGGGCGGCCTCGTGCCGCTGTGCAACCCAAGAACGACAGCAACTCAATGAACGAATTCTGGCAACACTGTTCCGCCCTGCTGGAGCGTGAATTGACACCCCAGCAGTACGTGACGTGGATAAAACCGCTGGCACCGGTGGCCTTCGACGCCGCCGCGCACACCTTGTCAATTGCCGCCCCCAACCGCTTCAAGCTCGACTGGGTGAAGAGCCAGTTCTCGGGCCGGATCTCCGATCTAGCCCGAAATTTCTGGAACGCGCCGATCGACGTGCAGTTAGTGCTCGATCCGAAGGCAGGCGCGCGCAGCACCCCGCCCGAGGCGGCCACGCCGGCCGCCGCCCCAGTGCAGCAGGCCGCGCCGAAACCGGCCGTGGCCGCCGCGCAAGCCACCCAAGCCGCCGCGCTGAATGCGGACGACGCCGCCGACTCGACCTACGAGCGCTCCAAGCTGAACCCGGTCCTGACCTTCGACAATTTCGTCACCGGCAAGGCCAACCAGCTGGCGCGCGCCGCGGCCATCCAGGTGGCCGACAACCCGGGCGTGTCCTACAACCCGCTGTTCCTGTACGGCGGCGTGGGCCTGGGCAAGACCCACCTGATCCACGCGATCGGCAACCAGCTGCTGCTCGACAAGGCCGGCGCGCGAATCCGCTACATCCACGCGGAGCAATACGTGTCAAACGTGGTGAAGGCCTACCAACGCAAGGCCTTCGACGATTTCAAGCGTTACTACCACTCGCTAGACCTACTGCTGATCGACGACATCCAGTTCTTCTCGGGCAAGTCGCGCACGCAGGAAGAGTTCTTCTACGCGTTCGAGGCGCTGGTCGCCAACAAGGCGCAGGTGATCATCACCAGCGATACCTACCCGAAGGAAATCTCGGGCATCGACGATCGCCTGATCTCGCGCTTCGATTCCGGCCTGACGGTGGGGATCGAGCCGCCCGAGCTGGAGATGCGGGTGGCGATCCTGATGCGCAAGGCGCAATCGGAAGGCGTGAACCTGTCCGAGGACGTGGCCTTCTTCGTGGCTAAGCACCTGCGCTCGAACGTGCGCGAGCTGGAAGGCGCGCTGCGCAAGATCCTCGCGTACTCGAAGTTCCATGGCCGCGAGATCACCATCGAGCTGACCAAGGAAGCGCTGAAGGACCTGCTGACGGTGCAGAACCGGCAGATCTCGGTCGAGAACATCCAAAAGACCGTCGCCGACTTCTACAACATCAAGGTCGCCGACATGTACTCGAAGAAGCGACCCGCCAATATCGCGAGGCCGCGCCAGATCGCCATGTACCTGGCCAAGGAACTGACGCAGAAGAGCCTGCCCGAGATCGGCGAGCTGTTCGGCGGGCGCGACCATACCACCGTGCTGCACGCGGTGCGCAAGATCGCCGACGAACGCAGCAAGGATGCCCAGCTAAACCACGAGCTGCACGTGCTGGAACAGACGCTGAAGGGTTGAATGTGGCGCGCATTGCGAATCCCCACAGGACCACAGGACTAGCACGCGATGAATACGCAGATCCGGGTGAATTTAAAAGGGGCGGTTTTGTTTTGAGGCACAATACCGGTTTGTGACCGCCCGGGCGGCGGGTAAACAGCGGCCCGCTGGGCGGGCTTGCGTGGCTTGCAGGCCGTTAATTCAACGAAGGAACTCTATGCAACTGGTCAAGACCGAACGAGACACTCTCCTCAGGCCGCTGCAAACCGTAAGCGGTATCGTCGAACGCCGCCATACGCTGCCGATCCTCGCGAACCTGCTGATCACGAAGACGGGTTCCGACGTATCGTTCCTGTCGACCGACCTCGAACTGCAGATAACCACGCGCGCCGATTTCGGCGCGGGCGGCCAACAGGCCGCGACCACGGTGGCTGCTCGCAAGCTGCTCGACATCCTGCGCGCGATACCTGACGGGCAAGTGACGCTATCGCTGGCCGACAAGCGCCTGACCGTGCAATCCGGCAAGAGCCGCTTCGCCCTGCAAACGCTGGCCGCCGACGAGTTTCCGACGGTCGCGCAATCGAAGGATTTCGACGCGAGCCTGGCGGTGCCGCAGAAGACCTTCTGCCAGCTGCTCGGCATGGTGTACTTCGCGATGGCGCAGCAGGATATCCGCTACTACCTGAACGGCATGCTGCTGGTTGTGGACGGCGACCAGCTGATGGCCGTGGCTACCGACGGCCACCGCCTGGCCTACTCCTCGATGAAGATCGAGGGCGGTACCTTCCCGCGCCAGGAAGTGATCGTGCCGCGCAAAACGATTCTCGAGCTGCAACGCCTGCTCGAGGACATCGACGACACGGTCAAGATCGACATCGCGCAGACGCAGGCCAAGTTCACCTTCGGCCAGGTCGAGCTGGTGTCGAAGCTGGTGGAGGGCAAGTTCCCCGACTTCCAGCGCGTGATCCCGAAGGCGCACGAGAACACTTTCACGATCGGCCGCGAGGAACTGCAGCGTTCGCTGCAGCGTGCCGCGATCCTGACTTCGGACAAGTTCAAGGGCGTGCGCTGCATCATCACGCCGGGCCAGCTGAAGATCATGTCGACCAACGCCGACCAGGAAGAGGCGCAGGAAGAACTTGAGATCGCCTACCAGGGTGACACGGTGGACATCGGCTTCAACGTCACCTACCTGCTCGATGTGCTCGCGAACCTGAAGGCGGACAACATCGAGGTGAGCCTGGGCGACGCCAGTTCGAGCGCGCTGATCACCGTTCCCGAGAATGACGAATTCAAGTACGTGGTGATGCCGATGCGCATCTGAGAATTCGACACACCGGACACACCAAGGGGCGCCACGCCCCTTTAGCGTTTTTATGGCACAGACGGGCTCACACCCGGCCAGCCGATTCGAGACTGTTTTCCCTCCCATTTCGTATCCCGAAGCGGCGAGCCAGCACCGCGAAACGACCATTCGACGAGCCCCGTTTGCCCGAAAGCAGGACCCGGCCGCAGCACTTCAGGCGGCCAGCAGAACCGGAAAACGTCCATGACTGAACAGCACAACTCGCAACCCGACAACAGCAGCTATGGCGCCTCGTCGATCCAGATCCTCGAGGGTCTGGAAGCGGTCCGCAAGCGTCCCGGGATGTACATCGGCGACACATCGGATGGAACTGGTCTGCACCACCTCGTATTCGAAGTGCTCGACAACTCGATCGACGAGGCCCTGGCGGGTTACTGTAACGACATCCACGTCACGATCCACGCTGACAACTCGATCTCCATCACCGACAACGGCCGGGGCATTCCGACCGACGTGAAGATAGACGACAAGCACGAGCCCAAGCGCAGCGCCGCGGAAATCGTGATGACCGAGCTGCACGCCGGCGGCAAGTTCGACCAGAACAGCTACAAGGTGTCGGGCGGTCTGCACGGTGTGGGCGTGTCCTGCGTGAACGCGCTGTCGAGCTGGCTGCGCCTGGTGGTGAAGCGCAACGGAAAGAAGCACTTCATGGAGTTCCATCGCGGCGTGGCGCAGGACCGCGTGCTGGAGACGCGCGACGGCGTGGAAGTGTCGCCGATCGGGATCACCGGTGACACCGAGAACCGCGGCACTGAAGTGCACTTCATGGCCGATTCGACCATCTTCGGAATGATCGAGTATCACTACGACATCCTGGCCAAGCGCATTCGCGAACTGTCGTTCCTCAATAACGGCGTGCGGATCCACCTGACCGACCAGCGCTCGGGCAAAGAAGACGATTTCGCCTTTGTGGGCGGCGTCAAGGGTTTTGTCGAGTACATCAACAAGACCAAGAACGTTCTGCACCCGACGATTTTCCACATCATCGGCGAGAAGGATGGCGTGGGCGTGGAAGTGGCGATGCAGTGGAACGACAGCTACAACGAGAACGTGCTGTGTTTCACCAACAATATTCCACAGCGGGATGGGGGTACGCACCTCACGGGCTTGCGCGCGGCGATGACGCGTGTGATTAACAAGTACATCGTCGATAACGAGATTGCCAAGAAGGCCAAGGTGGAGACATCGGGCGACGATATGCGCGAAGGGCTTTCGTGTGTGCTGTCGGTAAAGGTGCCGGAGCCGAAGTTCAGCTCGCAGACGAAGGACAAGCTGGTGTCGTCGGAAGTGCGGGCACCGGTTGAAGAGGTGGTGGCGAAGGCGTTGGAGGAATTCCTGATCGAGACGCCGAATGACGCCAAGATTATTTGCAGCAAAATCGTCGAGGCGGCTCGGGCACGGGATGCGGCCCGGAAGGCGCGCGAGATGACGCGGCGCAAGGGTGTGATGGATGGGGTTGGCTTGCCGGGCAAGCTGGCGGACTGCCAGGAGAAGGATCCGGCCAAGTGTGAGATCTATATCGTCGAGGGTGACTCGGCAGGTGGCTCCGCCAAGCAAGGACGGGATCGGAAATTCCAGGCGATCCTGCCGCTGCGCGGCAAGGTGCTGAATGTCGAGAAGGCGCGGTATGACAAGCTGCTGTCGTCGGAACAGATCGTTACGCTGGTAACGGCGCTGGGTTGTGGGATCGGCAAGGAGGATTACAACCTCGAGAAGCTGCGCTATCACCGCATCATCATCATGACCGACGCGGATGTAGATGGCGCGCATATTCGGACGCTGCTGCTCACGTTCCTCTATCGTCAGATGCCGGAGATGATCGAGCGCGGGTATGTGTATATCGCGCAGCCGCCGCTATTCAAGATCAAGGCCGGGAAGGATGAGCGGTATCTGAAGGATGAGAGCGAGCTGAACGCGCATATGCTGCGGCTCGCGCTGCAAAGCTCGGAGCTGCAGCCGGGGAGTGGCGCGGATGCGATTTCGGGTGAGGCGCTTGGGGCTCTGGCTCGGTCGTATTTGCTGTCGCGGGCGGTGGTTGGGCGGTTGGGGCGGTTGTATGACCCGGCGGCGCTTGAAGCCGTGATGGATGGCGTAGCGATTGATTTTGCTGGTGAGAAAGCGACTGCGAAGTCGGCTGCGGCGCTGCAAGCAGCGATGCTGGAAAGCGACGCGATGAAGGATGAAGTGCACGTGATCCCGACTTACGACGAAATTCGCGAGCACTGGTCGCTGCGGATCGAGCGGCCGCATCACGGGAATGTCCGGATTTCGGTGATTGATGAGGAGTTTTTGCTGACGGCTGACTATAAGCAGCTGGTTAGCACCGCCGATACGTTCAAGGATTTGATCGGGGAAGGGGCGCTCATCAAGCGTGGGGAACGCAGCCAAGCAGTGAAGGATTTCAAGGGAGCGATGCAATGGCTGATGGCCGATGCGGAGCGCAATGTCTCCAAGCAGCGGTATAAGGGGCTGGGGGAGATGAATCCTGAGCAGCTGTGGGAGACGACGATGGATCCGAATGTCCGGCGGTTGCTGCGCGTGCAGATCGAGGATGCGATTGCGGCGGATGGTATCTTTACGACGCTGATGGGGGATGAGGTGGAGCCGCGGCGGGCTTTCATCGAGTCTAATGCGCTGCGGGCGGAGAATATTGATGTTTGAGGTTTAATTGCAAACATAGGGTGCCAGAGTAAGAGGCCAATTCACGGGGCGGCGTCCCATTCGTAGTTGAAGGTTGGGGCGGCAGGGTCTCGTAGGTTAGGCGGACTTCAAGTCATGGTCAACGCGTTTATCGGTCGGACGATGCAAGGCAACGGCGAGCATCCAGAGCTCGTCGGCACCGCCGAGCTTACGGAATCGCTCTCAGCTTCCAGGAAGCCAGTGGCCGCCCATCGCATCGCCATGTCGACATCGCGATAGCGGTCGACCCGGCCGCTGACGCGGCGCACCGCACCGTTCGGATTCTCGATCAGGTTCGTCGTCGCCAGGCTGCGGATCAGCCGCGGCGTCAGGTCCAGGCGGTTGACCGTGAACGTTTCCTCAAGCCCCTCAAGCAGCGAGGCCGCCGCGTCCGGATGGTCGGTCTTCAACCATGCCGCCTGGGCCTTCAGCCGAGCGAGGCCGTCGTCGCCCGGCAGCTTGTACGCGGCACGCATGACTGAGGCGACCTGGCTGTCGGGTCTGCTTCGCCAGCCGTTCGGTCACGTTGCGAATCTTGTGGCTCCGGCACCGCTGGACGTGGGCACGTTCGCCGAACACTGCCTGGCTCGCCGAGCGCAGCGCCTTGGACCCATCAATCACGAACAGATAGTCCCGATCGGTCGCCAGCCCGCGTTCGATCAGGCTATTCAGCAGATCCTTAAAGGCCAGTTCAAAAACCAATGAGGGGCTGTTTACTTTCTCGGCAAGCTGTTAACCTTGGATGTCTGAACAACGGAACCCAAGGGATGGAAGCGCCAATCATTGATGACGAATTGTGGACACTGATCGAACCGTTACTGCCGCCGCCCAAGCCCCGGCGCAAAGAGCATCCTGGTCGCCCACGCGTATCGGATCGGGCCGCGTTGAATGGCATCCTGTTCGTGTTGACAACCGGTCTGCGATGGAACTATCTGCCAACCGTATTGGGCTTTGGCTCCGGCCCGACCTGCTGGCGACGACTGAACGACTGGCGCAAAACAGGAGTATAGGATCGACTGCACGAACTGCTGCTCGACACGTTGCGCGAGGCCGGGCAGATCGATCTTTCATACGCTGCCGTCGATTCCTCGTCGGTACGAACTGTTGGGGTGGGCGAAAAACTGGCCCGAACGCCACGGATCGCGCGCGACCCGGTTCCAAGCACCCCATCCTCGTAGATGCCAATGGCGTTCCCATCAGCGCCATCCTGACCGGCGCGAACCGCAACGACGTCACCCAGTTGCCGCCGCTCGTCGACGCGATTCCCCCGATCCGCGGCGCGCGCGGCCGACCACTTCAGCGACCCAAGGTCATCTATGCCGATCGTAGTTACGATTCCGATCCGCATCGTCAACGATTGCGCGAACGCGGCATCAAACCGGTGATCGCAAGGCGTCGCACTGAACATGGCAGTGGTCTGGGCAAATTCTGTTGGGTCGTTGAACGGACTCACTCGTGGCTCCACAACTTCCGTCGTCTTCGCATACGCTTCAATCGTCGAGCTGACATTCACGAAGCATTCTTCAAATTCGGCTGCGCCCTCGTCTGCTGGAACATCTTCAGGCGTACTGAGCAGTATTTTTGAACTGGCCTCTAAGGATCTCCTGAATAGCCTGATCGAACGCGGGCTGGCGACCGACCGGGACTCTCTGTTCGTGATTGATGGGTCCAAGGCGCTGCGCTCAGCGATCCAGGCAGTGTTCGGCGAAGGTGCCCACGTCCAGCGGTGCC
>JAYFRX010000095.1:0-8484 GCA_040946945.1 Burkholderia sp.
GTTGAACGGACTCACTCGTGGCTCCAGAACTTCCGTCGTCTTCGCATACGCTTCGATCGTCGAGCTGACATTCACGAAGCATTCTTCAAATTCGGCTGCGCCCTCGTCTGCTGGAACATCTTCAGGCGTACCGAGCAGTATTTTTGAACTGGCCTCTAAGGATCTGCTGAATAGCCTGATCGAACGGGGGCTGGCGACCGACCGGGACTATCTGTTCGTGATTGATGGGTCCAAGGCGCGGCGCTCAGCGATCGCGGCAGTGTTCGGCGAACGTGCCCACGTCCAGCGGTGCCGGACTCACAAGATTCGCAACGTGACCGAACGGCTGGCGAAGCAGACCCGACAGCAGGTCGCCTCGGTCATGCGTGCCGCGTACAAGCTGCCAGCCGACGACGGCCTCGCTCGGCTGAAGGCGCAGGCGGCATGGTTGAAGACCAACCATCCGGACGCGGCGGCCTCTCTGCTTGAGGGGCTTGAGGAAACGTTCACGGTCAACCGCCTGGACCTGACGCCGCGGCTGATCCGCAGCCTGGCGACGACGAACCTGACCGAGAATCCGAACGGCGCGGTGCGCCGCGTCAGCGGCCGGGTCAACCGCTATCGCGATGTCGACATAGCGATGCGATGGGCGGCCACTGGCTTCCTGGAAGCTGAGAAGCGATTCCGTAAGCTCGGCGGTGCCGACGACCTTTGGATGCTCGCCGTTGCCTTGCATCGTCCGACCGATAAACGCGTTGACCATGACTTGAAGTCCGCCTAATCTACGAAACCCTGCCGCCCCAACCTTCAACTACGAATGGGCCGCCGCCCCCGCGGCGCGGGCCGGCGGCCCGACGCCAGGCCCGTCGCGATCCGCCACCGTTTTTAGGCCGCTTGCCACCGCTTTCCACGATTTCCAGCCGATTTCCCGGCAAATACCGGCGGCTCACGCGCTCGCGGCCTAGGCGCGCCTACCGCGCCGAGCCCCTCGATCGGCTATAATTTCCCCCCTTTTTCACGAAGCTGGGAAAGCGATCATCACCATGGAAGCGGAACGCCTCAACGCGATCGAAAGCTCTCTCGCGGACCTGCGCCGGCGCGCGGGCGAGCTACGGGGGGGTATCTTTGACTACGATGCCAAGTCCGCGCGTCTAGCCGAAGTCAACAAGGAACTCGAGGACCCGAACGTCTGGAACGATTCGAAGAACGCCCAGGCGCTCGGCCGCGAGAAGAAATCGCTGGAAGGCGTCGTGCTGACGCTGACCACGCTCAATGACGACCTGCGCGACGCGCAGGACCTGTTCGAGCTCGCGCACGAGGAAAACGACGAGGACACGCTGCTGGCGAGCGAGAGCGATGCCGCCGAGCTCGAGAAGCGCATCGCCGAGATCGAATTCCGCCGGATGTTCTTCAACCCGGCCGACCCGAACAACTGCTTTATCGACATCCAGGCCGGCGCCGGCGGCACCGAGGCCTGCGACTGGGCCTCGATGCTGCTGCGCCAGTACCTGCGCTACTGCGAGCGCAAGGGCTTCAAGACCGAAGTGCTGGAAGAGTCTGACGGCGACGTGGCGGGCATCAAGAACGCCACCATCAAGGTCACGGGCGATTACGCCTACGGCTTCCTGCGTACCGAGACCGGCATCCACCGCCTGGTGCGCAAGTCGCCGTTCGATTCCTCGGGCGGGCGTCACACCTCGTTCTCCTCGGTGTTTGTCTATCCAGAGATCGACGAGTCGATCGAGGTCGAGGTCAACCCGGCCGACCTGCGCATCGACACCTACCGCGCCTCGGGCGCAGGCGGCCAGCATATCAACAAGACCGACTCCGCGGTGCGTATCACGCACATGCCGACCGGAATCGTGGTCCAGTGCCAGAACGACCGCTCGCAGCACCGCAACCGCGCTGAGGCGATGGCAATGCTGAAGTCCCGCCTGTACGAGGCCGAGATCCGCAAGCGCCAGGCCGAGCAGGACAAGCTCGAATCGAGCAAGACGGACGTGGGCTGGGGCCACCAGATCCGCTCTTACGTACTCGACCAGAGCCGCGTGAAAGACCTGCGCACCAATGTCGAAGTGAGCAATACGCGCGCCGTGCTCGACGGCGATCTCGACGATTTCATCGGTGCGAGCCTGAAACAGGGCGTCTGATCGCCCGGGCGGCACCGGCACCCCTCGCACTGTTCGCTGCGCAAGCGCAGCACCGACCCGACCTGTGCCGCATCCGCCGCCCCCCTTTACACGCCGCATACGTGTCATTCATCGAATTCCGACCATCATGACCGAACCGACCCAACCTCAGCAGGCCGCGCCCGCGACCGACAAAAACCAAATCATGTCCGAGCGCCGCGAGAAGCTGCGCACGCTGCGCGAGCAAGGCATCGCTTACCCGAACGACTTCCAGCCGACGCACCATGCGGCCGACCTGCAGGCGGACTACTCCGAGGCTGACAAGGAAGCGCTCGAGGCCAAGCCGCTCGAGGTCAAGCTGGCCGGCCGGATGATGCTCAAGCGCATGATGGGCAAGGCCAGCTTCGCGACGGTCCAGGACGGCTCGGGTCAGATCCAGTTCTTCGTCACGCGGGCCGACGTCGGCACCGAGACCTATGACGCGTTCAAGAAGTGGGATCTCGGCGACATCGTCGCCGCGCGCGGCGTGCTGTTTCGCACCAACAAGGGCGAGCTGTCGGTCAAGTGCACCGAGCTGCGCCTGCTGGCCAAGGCGTTGCGCACGCTGCCAGACAAGTTCCACGGCCTAGCCGACCAGGAGATGCGCTACCGTCAGCGTTACGTCGACCTGATCGTCACGCCCGAAACGCGCAACACCTTCCGCTCACGCACCAAGGCGATCGCCTCGATCCGCAAGTTCATGGCGGATGCGGAGTTCATGGAAGTCGAGACGCCGATGCTGCACCCGATCCCGGGCGGCGCGACGGCCAAGCCCTTCGTCACGCACCATAACGCGCTCGACATGGAGATGTTCCTGCGTATCGCGCCCGAGCTCTACCTGAAGCGGCTGGTGGTGGGCGGCTTCGAGCGCGTGTTCGAGATCAACCGAAATTTCCGTAACGAAGGCGTCTCGCCGCGCCACAATCCGGAATTTACGATGATGGAGTTCTACGCGGCCTACACCGACTACCGTTGGGTGATGGACTTCACTGAGCAGGTGATTCGCCAGGCCGCGATCGACTCGCTCGGCACCGCAACGATCCAGTACCAGGGGCGCGAGCTCGACCTCGCCAAGCCCTTCCATCGCCTCACCATAACCCAGGCGATCCAGAAGTACGCCCCCGACTACAGCGACGCGCAGCTGACCGACCTCGACTTCCTGCGCATCGAACTGAAGCGATTCAGCGGCGACGTCGACCAGCAGGCCTTCCTGAACGCCGGCATCGGCGCGCTGCAGCTCGCGCTGTTCGAGGAAACCGCCGAGGCGCAGTTCTGGGAGCCGACCTTCATCATCGACTACCCGGTCGAGGTCTCGCCGCTGGCACGCGAATCCGATGTGACGCCCGGCATCACCGAGCGCTTCGAGCTGTTCATGACGGGCCGCGAAATCGCCAACGGATTCTCCGAGCTCAACGATCCGGAAGACCAGGCCGAGCGCTTCAAGAAGCAGGTCGGCCAGAAGGACGCCGGCGACGAGGAAGCGATGTACTTCGACGCCGACTACATCCGCGCGCTGGAATACGGCATGCCCCCAACTGGCGGCTGCGGGATCGGCATCGACCGCCTGGTAATGCTGCTGACTGACAGCGCGACGATCCGCGACGTACTGCTGTTCCCGCACCTGCGCCGCGAGGACTGAACCGCCTCTTCCAAGGACCGTCCGCCAGCGGCGGCCCTACTCCGCAGATCGGCGCATTGCGCGCTGCCCGCCTTCGCCTCTCGCGCGTCATCCAATCGACAGCTTTGTAACGGCACGTAAAATTGCCCGTTCCCTGCGCATGCGCCTTGCTGCGTCCGGCTCGCGTCCAACCGGCCGCATCTGCCCTTCCAGGCCCTGTCGGCAACACCTGGTGCCCCCGGCGCGGATTGTGGCGGCTCCGGTTTTTCTAGACACAGAGATTTGGGGTAAAACGTGTCATCCCAACTGGAGTCGGAGATGTTGAAGAAAATGGACATGCGTGAGGTTGCGCAGGCGGCGACGGAGGAAGCGCGTAGCGCGACCGTAGACGACGCTTGCGCCGCCGAATTCAAAGGGTTGGTCTATCGGGGGCGCAAACGTGCTGTCGTCTTGCGTTTGTTGCACGGCGAATCCGTGGACGCCGTTTCTCGCGAGGTCGGCGTAACGATTGGATTGCCGAACTCTAGCAGTGGCGTGAGCTTGCCCTGGCTGGTCTTGAAGACGGACTGAAGTCACGCCAAACCGATCCGCTGGAAGTCAAGCCCAAGGACGCCGTGCCTCGCGTGGGGGAACTGACCGCAGAAACCGCCCAACGCTCATGATGGTCGAATGACGACTGATCGACCTAACGAGATGTGGGGCTGTGGGGCGCCGATGGCGCCAAGGTTCAAACCGTCGATGGAGGGCCTCTGGTCTGGATCTTCACTGCGGTCGATCATTGCGACGCAGCGTGCGTGGAAATCCACGTCACCAAGGTGGGCGACCGCTTTGCCGCCCTGGAGCCAATCAGCCAATGGGGCACGAGCAGTTCGGATCGGTCGAAGCTGACGCCGGACGCGGACTGTCCCTGCGAATGGATCACGGCTCGCAGTACAGGTCGGACAATTTCCGAGCCCAGTTCAAGTTCTGGGGGGATTACGCCGAGCTACGCCTTCGTGGCCGAGCTGCAGACCCACGGCGTCGCTGAGCGTTTCAATCGGACCATGGAGGAGCATGGCTATCCACGGGCGTTTGTTCAACAACGTTGAAGAAGTTCGTGCTGCCGCCGTCGCGTTCAAAGATCGATACAAGCGTGAATGGCGTCTCGAAAAACTGGGCTTGAAGTCCCCCCCTCAAAGCCCGTCAGGCAGCGCTCTTGCCACTTGCCGCCTGATCGAAAAATCGCGTCTAAACAACCAGATCCGGTACACGCATTAAACCCGTGATCGCGATTGAAACTCGGCTGCTCGCTCGTCTGCTGAAAGATCTTCAGGTGTGCTCAGCATGGTTTTTGAACTGACCTCTAACTGTTACTCGCAAAATCTCGCGCCTGTGCGCGCCTTCGTTAATCGCAATAAGATGTCGTCCATGGAAACTAAAAATACCTCAAAAATCCTCGTCGTCGTCGACGATCTCTGCTTGCGCGACCTGCTGCGCCGCTACCTCGGCGAGCAGGGCTTCAACGTATATGTCGCCGAAAATGCGACGGCAATGAACAAGCTCTGGGTACACGAGCGTTTCGACCTGCTAGTGCTCGACCTGATGCTGCCCGGCGAGGACGGTCTGTCGATCTGCCGCCGCCTGCGCGGCAGCAATGATCGCACGCCGATCATTATGCTGACGGCCAAGGGCGAGGACGTGGACCGCATCGTCGATCTCGAGATGGGTGCCGACGATTATCTGCCCAAGCCCTTCAATCCGCGCGAGCTGGTCGCGCGCATCCACGCGGTGCTGCGCTGCCAGGCACCGGCCGAGATGCCGGGTGCCCCCTCGGAAACCGCCGAGGTATTCGAGTTAGGCGAGTTTTCGCTGAACCTGGCCACCCGCACGCTGACCAAGTCCGGCCAGGAGATTCCGCTGACCACGGGCGAATTCTCGGTGCTCAAGGTTTTCGCGCGTCATCCGCGCCAGCCTCTGTCGCGCGAGAAGCTGATGGAACTCGCGCGCGGCCGCGAATATGAAGTGTTCGACCGCAGCCTCGACGTGCAGATCTCGCGCCTGCGCAAGCTGATCGAGCCCGATCCGGGCAGCCCGCGCTTCATCCAGACCGTCTGGGGCCTCGGCTACGTATTCATCCCCGACGGCACCGCCTGAGTGGTCCCGGCGCGCGTTCGCCCGCGCCAGCCGCCGCGCGCGTCCCTGCCTGCTTGGACAGAGTCCGCCCTATGCCCATTGACCGGCACCTCCTGACGCTCGTATTCGGCGGGCTGTTCTGGCGCAGCTTCCTGCTGATCGCGCTATTGATCGCGGTCAGCCTCGCTGCGTAGTTCCAGAGCTTCCGCGTAATCGAGCGCGAGCCTCGCGTGCAGCGCGTGGCCCTGCAGTTGGTCGCGGTGGTCAAGCTCACGCGCACCGACCTGCTCTATTCGGATCCGGACCTGCGCCGCGCGCTGCTCCAGGACCTGGAGAGCAACGAGGGCGTGCGCGTCTACCCGCGCGAAACTACTGACAAATTCAAGCTCCAGCCCGATAAGTCGCTCAATCGCCTGATCGAGCACGATATCCGCAGCCGGCTCGGCGCGGATACCGTGATCGCGCAATCGGTCAACGGCATACCCGGCGTCTGGATCAGCTTCAAGATCGACGGCGACTGGGTTCGCCCTCGACTGCGACCAGCTAGAAACCGTCACGGGCCTGCAATGGGCTGGCTGGGGCCTGTTCGCGCTGGCGCTGTTGCCACTCGGCTCGGCCTTCATCACCAGCCTGTTGAACCAGCCCTTCTCGCGGCTCGCGTTAGCCGCGCGCAAGGTGGGCGCCGGGCAGATGCCCGAGCGCGGCATGGGCGTGGCCGCCGAAACCAATCGCAGCTTGAATCAGATGGTGCGCCGATCTCGAGCAGCTCGACGCCGATCGCGCGCTGATGCTGGCCGGCATCTCGCACGACCCGCGCACGCCGCTGGCGCGGCTGCGCCTGGAAATCAAGATGAGCTCGTCGGACCAAGCTACCAAGGACGCGATGGTCGACGACATCGAGCAGATGGATCGCATCATCGCCGCCTTCAGCGACTACGCGCGGCCGAAGCAGGCGCGTTTGCTCGAGCCGGTGGATCTCTCGCTGGTCGCGCACGACGTGGCCGCACGCCTGGCCAACGAGGAAGGCGTGCAGATCCGCACCGTGCTCGCGCCGGCCGCCGTGATCGAGGCCGACGAGACCAACATGCGCCGCGTAATCGGCAACCTAGTCGAGAACGCGCGCAAGTACGGCCTGAGCAGCGGCGACGGCATCGCGCGCATCACCGTCGAGACGCGCGCCTCGCATGCGCGCATCGAGGTAATCGTGCGCGACGAGGGCCCGGGCATCCCCGACGACCAGCTGCCGCTGGTGATGCGGCCGTTCTACCGCGTCGATGCCGCGCGAAGCAAGGCCGACGGTACCGGGCTCGGGATGGCGATCGTGCTGCGCATCGTGGGCTGCTACCGCGGCACGCTGAGGCTGCGCAACCGCGTGCCGGAGCCGGGCCTGGAGGCCTCGATCAACTTCCCGACCGGCAAGGGCTCGCGCGGCGGCCTGAGCGCCCGAGTCGACACGATGGCCGGTGCGTCGGTACAGGCTATCGAAAATATCATAAAAATAGTCAATTACTACTTGAATTGCCACTCAATAGATCTATTGCGGTGATTTACGCCGCTCCGGCAGTCCGTAAGCGATCCGTGAACCCACCCCTTGCGCCTCGACGACTGATCAGGTCTTCGGTTTGCGAGCGGGCTTGCCAAGCTTCCAAGGCGGCAGCGCTTTGTGATCGTCGACCGTTTGCGCGAGCGGCAGCGCCTTGAACAGGTCGATGAGGTACTGATATAGACGTCGACGTAGTTCGCCTTGCACGTCTCGATCGCAAGTACAAATTCAGGCTCGCCTTCGGCTCCGGCCACCGTGTCGCTGAACAGCCAGTTCTTGCTTCCGAGAACAAACAGACGGATCGAATTCTCACAAACGTTGTTGCATATCGGCCAGGCCTCGTTCTCAATGTAGCGACACAGCTTCGGCCACTGGTTGCCGAGATATCCCAGCGCCTGTCCCAGCTTGCCGCCGGGCAGCGTGGTCTCGAGATGCTCGTCCAGCAACGCCTTGATCTTGCCCAGCGCTATGCGGCTATAGCGGTAACGCAGTCGCTGGCAGCGTGTCGGCGCATGGCGTGCCCGCTCTTCAGCCGCATACCGCTTGCCAATCAGATGCAGGAACTGCGTGGCCGGCTAGTGCGGCCCACGCGACTCGACTCTTTGGGCAGCGCCTCTTCAGCTTCCACAAAGTACCACCTCGCAGGCGTCCAGTAGCCGAGGTGGATCCCCTTGTTCTTTTTCGCGATCAGATCGCCCTCGGCGCCGCCGCTGTCGCTCATCAGCGCCGAGGGCGGTGTCCCATTCGTAGTTGAAAGTTGGGGCGGCAGGGTTTCGTAGGTTAGGCGGACTTCAAGTCATGGTCAACGCGTTTATCGGTCGGACGATGCAAGGCAACGGCGAGCATCCAGAGGTCGTCGGCACCGCCGAGCTTACGGAATCACTTCTCAGCTTCAAGGAAGCCAGTGGCCGCCCATCGCATCGCCATGTCGACATCGTGATAGCGGTCGACCCGGCCGCTGACGCGGCGCACCGCGCCGTTCGGATTCTCGATCAGGTTCGTCGTCGCCAGGCTGCGGATCAGCCGCGGCGTCAGGTCCAGGCGGTTGACCGTGAACGTTTCCT
>JAYFRX010000096.1:0-8444 GCA_040946945.1 Burkholderia sp.
CCCGACCATACTCCACTGCTTCGCGGAGGATTTCCACTTCCATTGTCTTTTTGCCCAGCAGTCGCTGCAGTTCACGAATCTGCTTCATGGCTTCGGCCAGGTCCGATGCCGGCACTACCTGCTCACCAGCACTTACCGCCGACAGGCTGCTGTCCTGATACAGCTTGCGCCACGCGAACACCTGGTTCGCATTCACCTGATGAGGACGGGTTACCCCAGAAACGGTAGCTCCGGGTTCGAAGGTTTCACGCACAATCGCCTGTTTTTCTTCGACCGAGCGGCGTCGGCGCTGCTCCGGCTGGGTCAGAACCTCAACGGGTTCGATGTTGTTAGTTGTAGGCTTAAACATAGGCGGAAGACTACCTCAAAGTTTAAGCGTTACCACCCAGTGTCCGGTTTTTGCGGGGGCCGGCCCACTGCTGGCCGCCCAGACCTCAAGGGCCGCTTTGGTAAAGCCTGGCACGGGCGAGAGCCACATGAACAGAGGACGGCCATCGTCAGAGGTCTGCACGGCCGCTACAAACGGCGTCTTGCCGGGCGCGCCACGCCCAGGCTTACCGACGGAGCGTTCCCCGCCCAGATACGCGTCGTCGACCTCGACCCGTTCGTCGAGCCGGCGTCGCTCTTCGCGCAGCCACATGGTCTCCAGCAACTTGTGCTTGATGAGCCAGACCGGCTTGTAGCTCAGGCCAAGCTGGCGTTTTAGCTCCAGTCCGCTGATGGCGTTCTTGCTCTGCGTTACCAGGTAGATCGCCAGAAACCAGGTCGTCAGCGGCAATTTCGTCTTCTCGAATATCGTTCCGACGATCGATGAGCATTGGTACCGGCAGGACTGGCTCAGGCATTTCCACAGTCGCCGGCCGTTGTAGGCGCTGGCGTAGCGCGTGCCCTTGCATCGAGGGCACACCCAGCCATCGGGCCAGCGAGACCCGACCAGCGCGGCCTCGCATTGCGCTTCGTTGCCGTACTGCTCCTGAAATTCTTTCATCGACAGACCGGCCTGAAACTGGAGTCTGTTGATGGGCATGGCGCACGCTCCGTAAGCATCTGGCGAACGATACTTCGTTTCATGCCTGCTTCGGAGTCAAGTAACTAATCAGGATCCGGGTTGAACACAGGCCACGACCCCGTGCTCTTGGGCGGCGGCAAGTCGAAATAAGGCTTGGCGAGCAGGGCCGTATCGGTCTTGCCGCTCGCGGTGAAGCGGCCGCCCTTGTCGCAGGGCTTGCCGAGATGGCGCAGCGCCCAGGCATCTAGTAGGGCATTGGCGGGCCCGCGGTCGAAACCGCACACGCCGGCGGTGCCGCCGTGCGCGCCCTCGGCCGGCAGCAGCGTGAGGTTGCTGATTCCGCCGAGATTGCAGACCGCGCGAGTCTCTTCGGGCGGGCCTAACAGCGTGGCGTGAAAGGCCGGTGCGAGCGGCCCGCCCTGGCCGCCGGCGGCGATGTCGCGGCTGCGGAAATCGGCGAGATCACGTCGATGTGCGTAAGCTCGGCTAGCAGGGCCGGATTGTTGGTCTGGCGCGTGTAGCCCGCGTTCGGGCCGGTGCCGCACGGTCTGGCCGTGCACGCCGCGATTGCGCGCACGTCGGCGGGGCCGAGGTTGGCGGCGCGCTGCAGCTCGTGGCCGCACACCGCGTAGCGCGCGGCCAGCGATTCGCGCTCGATCTCGTTGTTGCCGCGCCCTGCTGCAGCGCGAACAGCGCCTCGCGCAGCGAATCGGCGAAGCCGACGAAGGCTGCGGCCAGCACGGCAGGCGGCATCGCCGGCCGCGAAGCGCACGGCGATGCCGTCGCAGCCGTCCATGCTGGTGCCGGACATCAGCCCGAAATAGACGCCATCGACGGGATGGCCTGCCTGTGGGTGCGCTTGGCTGGATTAAGTGCCACGGTTTCTCTCCTGTCGTGATGCGCGCGGGCGACATGCCCGGCCGCGGGTGTCCCGATTATCTGCGCAAGCGGGCGCGCCGTTAAGCGATACTGGTCCGCGCGCGAGTTATGGGAAAATCCTGGCTTTACCGACTAACCTGGTTCCCGCCCCCGATGAGCCAAAATCCTCAAACGAAGCCGGCACTGCCGATCACCGACGGCGTGCGCGAAGCGCTCGCGATCATGAAACGTGGCGTCGACGAGCTGCTGATCGAGGACGAGTTCGCGCAGAAGCTGGCGCGCAGCGAAGCCAGCGGCACGCCGCTGCGGATCAAGCTGGGCCTGGATCCGACCGCACCCGACATCCATATCGGCCACACCGTGGTGCTCAACAAGATGCGCCAGCTGCAGGACCTCGGCCACACGGTGATCTTCCTGATCGGCGACTTCACCTCGCTGATCGGCGATCCCTCGGGCCGCAACGCCACGCGCCCGCCGCTCACGCGCGAGCAGATCGAGGCCAACGCCAAGACCTATTTCGAGCAGGCCGCGCTGGTGCTCGATCGCGAGAAGACCGAGATCCGCTACAACAGCGAGTGGTCGATGCCGCTCGGCGTCGACGGCATGATCAAGCTGGCCTCGCGCTACACGGTGGCGCGCATTCTCGAGCGCGAGGATTTCACCAAGCGCTTCCAGGGCGGCGTGCCGATTTCGATCCACGAATTCCTCTACCCGCTGATGCAGGGCTACGACTCGGTCGCGCTCAACGCCGACCTCGAGCTCGGCGGCACCGACCAGAAGTTCAACCTGCTGGTGGGCCGCGAGCTGCAAAAGCAGTATGGCAAGGAGCAACAGTGCATCCTGACCATGCCGCTGCTCGAGGGCCTGGACGGCGTGGAAAAGATGTCGAAGTCGAAGGCCAACTACGTTGGCATCAGCGAGAAGCCCAACGACATGTTCGGCAAGCTGATGAGCATTTCGGACGTGCTGATGTGGCGTTACTTCGAACTGCTGTCGTTCCGCCCGATGGCCGAGATCGCCAAGTTCAAGGTCGAGATCGAGGCGGGCCGCAACCCGCGCGACTTCAAGGTGCTGCTGGCGCAGGAGATCGTCGCGCGCTTCCACTCGCAGGCCGATGCCGAACGCGCGCTTGATGACTTCAACCACCGCGCCAAGGGCGGCATGCCCGACGATATCCCGGCCGTCACGCTGAGCGACGCGCCGCTCGCGATCGGCCAGCTGCTCAAGCAGGCGGGGCTGGTACCCTCAACCAGCGAGGCGCTGCGCAACATCGAGCAGGGCGGCGTGAAGATCGACGGTGCCACGGTGTCCGACAAGGGCCTCAGGATCGAGGCCGGCGAGTACGTTGTGCAGGTCGGCAAGCGCCGCTTCGCACGCGTCACACTCGGCGCATGATCGCGCTGATCCAGCGCATGCGGCGCGCCGAGGACGCGTCGGCGAGTGCCGTCACGGGCGATATCGTCGCGGGCCTGCTCGCGTTGGTCTGCGCCGAGCGCGGCGACAACGAGGCCGACAAGCTGCTGACTAAGCTGCTCGGTTATCGCGTGTTCAGCGACGCGGCCGGCAAGATAAACCGTAAGAGGCCAGTTCAAAAACCAACCTGATTAGTTACTTTACTCCGAGACGATCAACACACGGCGAGGATGAGGTTTTGCCGTAACGGCGGCCCGAAGCAGGCGCGGTGCCATCGCGGGCAAATCGAAACGGCGGTTGAAACGGTAGACGAATTCAGCGAGATAGCGATGGGCATATTTGGTGTGATCGATAGCGTGGTACGTGCCCTTGAGGGCCGTTTCAGGTTGCCGAGCATCGTGTTGACCCAGCGGAACTCGGGGCGCTGCACGGCCTGACGGCCACCGCCCGTGACATGGCGCTCATGACTGGCAGCCTTTTGCGTCACGCCGTCGAAACACCACAGGCCATCGGAAACGACGCACGCGGTGGGCATCAGGCTGCTGGCCGCCCAGACCTCAAGGGCCGCTTTGGTAAAGCCCGGCACGGGCGAGAGCCGCATGAACAGAGGGCGGCCATCGTCAGAGGTCTGCACGGCCGCTACAAACGGCGTCTTGCCGGGCGCGTCACGCCCAGCCTTACCGCCGGAGCGTTCCCCGCCCAGATACGCGTCGTCGACCTCGACCCGTTCGTCGAGCCGGCGTCGCTCTTCGCGCAGCCACATGGTCTCCAGCAACTTGTGCTTGATGAGCTAGACCGTCTTGTAGCTCACGCCCAGCTGGCGTTTGAGCTCCAGTCCGCTGATGGCGTTCTTGCTCTGCGTCACCAGGTAGATCGCCAGAAACCAGGTCGTCAGCGGCAATTTCGTCTTCTCGAATATCGTTCCAACGATCGACGAGCATTGGTACCGGCAGGACTGGCTCAGGCATTCCCACAGTCGCCGGCCGTTGTAGGCGCTGGCCTAGCGCGTGCCCTTGCATCGAGGGCACACCCAGCGATCGGGCCAGCGAGACTCGACTAGCGCGGCCTCGCCTCGCATTGGGCTTCGTTGCCGTACTGCTCCTGAAATTCTTTCATCGACAGACCGGCCTGAAACCGGATTCTGTTCATGGGCATGGCGAACGCTCCGTAAGCATCTGGCGAACGATACTTGGTTTCATGCCTGCTTCGGAGTCAAGTAACTAATCAGGTCTTTCGTAGACTTTTTCATGGTGGTCTGTTCCGGCTCCCGACCGCTCACCCTTGCCACACCGACCTCTTCATGCGGAGGCCCCGCCCCGGCACCCTGAAAATAATGGCCGCCCGCCCGAACGCCTGTAAAATGCGCAGAAATTTTTTTCAGGACGTCCATGTCGCTTAAAAAATCGCCATTCTTCGAGCTTCGCAGCGGCTCGGTCGACTCCCTGCTGTTCGTCGTCAAGACGGCCGATCTCGATATCCTGCGGGCCGAACTGGTCAAGCGTTTCGAAGCGACGCCGGAATTCTTTGCCAACGATGTGGTGGCGATTGACATGCGGCGGCTGGCCGAGGACGAGCGTGTCTCGCTCGACGAGCTCCGCGACATGCTGAACGACGTGCGGATGCGGCCGATCGGGGTGGTCGCGCCGCCGGAGCAGCAGGGCTGGGCCGCCACGGGCGGGCTGCCACTGCTGGAGGCGCGCGATCGCCGTGCCCCGACCGCCAAGCCGGCCCAGGGCGAAGCCCGAGTGGCCGAGGTGCCGGCGGCCGCGGCGAAGCCGGCAGACTCGGCTTCAGCGGCCGCCCCGGTCGGCGCGCCGCAGACGCTGGTGGTCGACCGGCCGCTGCGTTCGGGCCAGCAGATCTACGCGAAGGGCGACTTGGTGCTGCTCGCGCCGGTCAGCAACGGCGCCGAGGTGATCGCAGAAGGCAACATTCACGTCTATGCGCCGCTGCGGGGCCGCGCGCTGGCCGGTGTGCTCGGCAATCACGACGCGCGCATCTTCTGTACGTGCCTGGAACCGGAACTCATTTCGATTGCCGGTATCTATCGAACCACGGAGAACCCGTTGCCGGCCGAGGTGGTCGGCAAATCTGTGCAGATCCGGCTCGAGGACGAAAAACTGATGATCGAGCCGTTGCCGCTAACCTGAGCGCGAGCGCGCGACGCGACAGCTGATCGATCGGACCTCATTGACGAACACAGGGTAGGGTAATGGCAAAAATCATCGTGGTGACTTCGGGCAAGGGTGGTGTCGGCAAGACGACGACGAGCGCGAGCTTCGCCTCCGGGCTCGCGCTGTGCGGCCACAAGACGGCCGTGATCGACTTCGACGTCGGCCTGCGCAATCTCGATCTCATCATGGGCTGCGAGCGCCGCGTGGTGTACGACCTGGTCAACGTGATCCAGGGCGAGGCAAACCTGAACCAGGCGCTGATCAAGGACAAGAAGTGCGAGAACCTGTTCATCCTGCCGGCCTCACAGACGCGCGACAAGGATGCGCTCATGCGTGAAGGCGTCGAGAAGGTTATCAACGACCTGATCGCGATGGACTTCGAATACATCGTCTGCGATTCGCCGGCCGGCATCGAGTCGGGCGCGCTGCACGCGATGTACTTCGCGGACGAGGCGGTGGTTGTGACCAACCCGGAGGTGTCCTCGGTGCGCGACTCGGACCGCATCCTCGGCATCCTCGCATCGAAGACCAAGCGCGCGGCCGACGGCCGCGATCCGATCAAGGAGCACCTGCTGATCACGCGCTACAACCCGAAGCGCGTCAGCGAGGGCGAGATGCTCTCGCTCGAGGATATCGGCGAGATCCTGCGCATCAAGCTGATCGGCGTGATCCCGGAATCGGAGGCGGTGCTGTATGCATCCAATCAGGGCCTGCCGGCCGTGCACCTGGACGGCACCGATGTCGCCGAGGCCTACAAGGACGTGGTGTCGCGCTTCCTCGGCGAGGAAAAGACGATGCGTTTCGTCGATTACTCGAAGCCGGGCCTGCTGCAACGCCTTTTCGGCAGCAAGTAAGGGAGGCGAATCGTGTCGATCCTGTCGTTCCTCCTCGGGGAGAAGAAGAAATCCGCCGCTGTCGCGAAAGAGCGCCTACAACTGATCATCGCGCACGAG
The DNA here is from genome assembly GCA_040946945.1 of Burkholderia sp. Classification (GTDB taxonomy): domain Bacteria; phylum Pseudomonadota; class Gammaproteobacteria; order Burkholderiales; family Burkholderiaceae; genus Burkholderia. The sequence goes on from JAYFRX010000096.1 coordinate 6,429, forward strand.
CGCATTGGTGGTCGTCCGCCGGCGGACTACCTGCCGGCGCTACAGAACGAACTGCTCGACGTCATCTCGAAGTACGTCAAGATCTCGAACGACGATATCCGCGTCAGTCTCGAGCGTCAGGACGACCTCGAGGTACTCGAGGTCAAGATCGAGATCCCGCAGGCCTGAGCGCGATGCGGCGCGCCACCTGTTTTTCTGGCGCGTGTACCGGATCCGGTTGTTTAGACACGGTTTTGCGGTCAGGCGGCAAGTGTCAAGAGCGCTGCCTGACGGGCTTCGACGGGGGGACTTAAAGCCCAGTTTTTCGAGACGCCATTCGCGATTGTATCGGTCCTTGAACGCGACGGCGGCAGCACGAACTTCTTCAACGTGGTTGAACAAACGCCCGTGGATAGCCATGCTCCTCCATGGTCCGATTGAAACGCTCGGCGACGCGGTGGGTCTGCGGCTCAGCGACGAAGGCGTAGCTCGGCGTAATCCCCCAGAACTTGAGCTGGGCGCGGAAATCGTCCGACCTGTACTGCGAGCCGTGATCCATTCCCAGGGACAGTCCGCGGACGGCATCAGCTTCGACCGATCCGAACTGCTCGTCCCCCCTTGGCTGATTGGCTCCAGTGGGGCAAAGCGGTCGCCCATCTTGGTGACGTGTGGATGCCCACGCACACTGCGTCGCAATGATCAACCGCCGAAGATCTAGACCAGGCCCTCATCGACGGTTTGAATCTTGGCGCCATCAGCGCCCCACATCTCGTTAGGTCGATCAGTCGTCATTCGACCATCATGAGCGTTGGGCGGTTTCTGCGGTCGCCGGTGGGGCGAAAGCAAGCCGTGTTCGCGCATCGGCGGCAAGACACAGGCTCGGGACAAGCGGATGTCGTCCTGGATGGGCAGGCGCGCCCATACCTGGCGCGCCCCTTCACCGACGAACGGCGTACGAGCCAGATCGGCACGGATCGCCTCGAGCCGCTGGCGGTCCGACGCCTTGGGCATCGGACCACGTCGCATGGGGGCAAAGCTGGGCGACGTTGCTCAGCGCCCTGGCACACTCGGCATAGATCGTCGCGCGCGGGAAATCGAGCGCCTGGCACACCCGCTGCAATCCGAATGGGTTTTTTTTGCCTATCGTTGAGATCGGGCGGCTCATGTCGACGCCCGCCGTACGATCAAAGGACGGCATTCCTGCCGCTCGCGCTCCATGGTCAGTTCTCCCACGCGCGGCACGGCATCCTTGAGCTTGACTTCCAGCGGATCGGTCTGGCGTGACTTCAAGTCCGGCTTCAATACTGGCCAGGGCAAGCTCACGCCACTGCTCGAGTTCGGCAATCGTTACGCCGACCTCGCGAAAACGGCGTCAACGGATTCGCCACGCAACAAACGCAAGACGACAGCACGTTTGCGTCCGATAGACCACCTTTCTTTGAGTTCGACGCGGCCTGCGCAACCTCACGCACGTCCACTTGCTTCAACATCTCAGACTCCAGTTTGGATGCTTTTTACCCAAAATTTGTGTCTAGCAGGCCGTTGAAATACCTCATGTAGCGATCATTCGCAACGAAGGCATAAACGTTGAATTTATGTCATCGACGAGAGCGAGATGGAACGGATGCGTGGGCGCTAGATGATTTTACCGAGTCAATGTTCACGGTGCTGAAGCTGGACGATTTTGTGCCGAAGGACCATCCGTTGCGTCCGATTCGCGCGTGGCTCAATGACGCACTTAAAGGCATGGACGATGTTTTCGCGCGGATGTACGAGGCTGACGCCAAAGGAGGTCGGCCGCGCATTGCGCCGGAGAAACTCCCGGCGGCGTCCCATTCGTAGTTGAAGGTTGGGGCGGCAGGGTTTCGTAGGTTAGGCAGACTTCAAGTCATGGTCAACGCGCTTATCGATCGGACGATGCAAGGCAACGGCGAGCATCCAGAGGTCGCGTCGGCACCGCCGAGCTTACGGAATCGCTTCTCAGCTTCCAGGAAGCCAGTGGCCGCCCATCGCATCGCCATGTCGACATCGCGATAG
>JAYFRX010000097.1:0-8431 GCA_040946945.1 Burkholderia sp.
GCATGTACGACATCATGGTCAGCGGCGTGTCGACCCGAAAGTATGACGAGGCGTTGCCTGAAATGGCCCACACCGTCGGCATCTCGAAGAGCAGCGTCTCGCGCGAGTTCGTGAAGGCGAGCAAGAAAAAGCTTGACGGGCTGATGGAGCGTCGTTTCGAGGATCCCGACATCCTAGCCATCTACCTGGACGGTATCATTGTCGATGGGTGCCACATCCTCACCGCGATTGGCGTCGAGAGCGACGCCCAGAAGCATTTGATGGGGCTGGCGAGCGGTTCGAGCGAGAACGCCAAAGTCGTTAAGGATCTGCTGAATAGCCTGATCGAACGGGGGCTGGCGACCGACCGGGACTATCTGTTCGTGATTGATGGGTCCAAGGCGCTGCGCTCGGCGATCGAGGCAGTGTTCGGCGAACGTGCCCACGTCCAGCGGTGCCGGACTCACAAGATTCGCAACGTGACCGAACGGCTGCCGAAGCAGACCCGACAGCAGGTCGCCTCGGTCTGCGTGCCGCGTACAAGCTGCCGGCCGACGACGGCCTCGTTCGACTGAAGGCCCAGGCGGCATGGTTGAAGACCGACCATCCAGACGCGGCGGCCTCGCTGCTTGAGGGGCTTGAGGAAACGTTCACGGTCAACTGCCTGGACCTGACGCCGCGGCTGATCCGCAGCCTGGCGACGACGAACCTGATCGAGAATCCGAACGGCGCGGTGCGCCGCGTCAGCGGCCGGGTCGACCACTATCGCGATGTCGACATGGCGATGCGCTGGGCGGCCGCTGGCTTCCTGGAAGCTGAGAAGCGATTCCGTAAGCTTGGCGGTACCGACGAGCTCTGGATGCTCGCCGTTACCTTGCATCGTCCGACCGATAAACGGGTTGACCATGACTTGAAGTCCGCCTAACCTACGAAACCCTGCCGCCCCAATCTTCAACTACGAATGGGACGCCGCCGACTACGAAGCGCTGCCGCCTTAGAAGCTTGGCAAGCCCGCTCGCAAACCGAAGACTTGATCGTTAGTCGATCGGCCGTCGCGGCCCAAGGGGTGGGTTCACGGATCGCTTACGCCCTGCCCGCCTCAGACCGCACGCGGCCCCGGCGCACCACCGTGCGCTGCGCCGGAAAGCGCGCCGTGAAGGTGCTGCCGCGCCCTTCCTCGCTCTGTATCAGCAGCTGGCCGTTGTGGCGCTGCAGCACGTGCTTGACGATCGCCAGGCCCAGGCCCGTGCCGCCGGTATCGCGCGAGCGACTGCGGTCTACACGGTAGAAGCGCTCGGTCAACCGTGGCAAGTCCTCTGTCGGGATCCCGAAGCCGCTGTCCTTCACCGAGAACACCGCCTGCGAGCCGTCGTGGCGCCAGCAGACGCGGATTTTGCCGCCTTCGGGCGTGTAGCGCACCGCGTTGGTTACCAGGTTGCCGAGCGCGCTGAAGATCTCGGTTTCGGCACCCGTCACGCTGAGCATGTCGTCGATCTCGAAGGCGATCTCATGATGACCGGCCGACAGCGTCTGCGCGACGTCTTCCAGGTGGCCGAGCACGTCGTCCATGTCGACCGGCTTGTCAGTCGGCGGCTTGCCCTCGCCCTCGAGCTTAGCCAGCACCAGCAGGTCGTTGACGATCTTGCGCATGCGCCCGGCCTGCTGCTCCATCATGTCTAGGTAGCGCGCGCGCGCCTCCTCCGACAGCGGCAGCTCGCGCAGCGTCTCGAGGAAGCCCGAGAGCACCGTGAGCGGCGTCTTCAGCTCGTGCGAGGCGTTGGCGACGAAGTCGCGGCGCATCGCGTCGGTGCGCTCGACCTCGGTGATGTCCTGCGTCAGCAGCAGCTTGCGGTTGTCGCCGTAGGGGAACACCTGCACCGCGATCACGTGTTGGCGCCCCTCGCCCGTGCCGCGCATCACCAGCATCTCGTCGTAGTGCTGCGCGTTCAGGTAGCGCACGAAGTCGGGATGGCGGACCAGGTGAGTGATGTGCTGGCGCAGGTCGCGCTTGGCGTCGAGCCCGAAATGCAGCTCGGCGATCGCATTGCACCACTCGATCTGGTCGTGGTCGTCGAGCATCGCCACGCCGTTCGGCGAGGCTTGGATCGCCTGGACGAAGCGCGAGTGCTGCTGCTCGACCTGGCGCACCTGGGCATGCCATTGCTTGGCGAGCTTGTGCAGTCGGTAGTAGATCTCGCCCCAAATGCCCGGCGAACTCGGCACTTTGCCGTACGCGGGCGCATCGAGCAGGCGACAGAGCTGCTGGGTGTGGAAAGCGCTGAAGGATGCCTGCGCGACCAGAAGCACGACGGCCACGGCCAGGCCGGCGCGCACGCCGGTCGTCACGCCGGCCAGCGTCGCGACTAGCGCGAGCAGGACGAGCGACACCAGAAAGCGCGCCCAGATGATGTTCATGGTTAGCACTCGACAGGAAACGGGATGGAGGCGAAACGCGGTACCAGTTTGATGCGCCGCGCGCCGCATCATGCGTGCTTGGCGAGCCGGTAGCCGCTGCCGCGCACGGTTTCGATCATAGCATCGCAGCCGGCCGGCTTGAGGGCCGCGCGTAGGCGCTTGATATGGACGTCGACGGTTCGTTCCTCGACGAACACATGATCGCCCCACACCTGGTCGAGCAGCTGGGTGCGGCTATGCACGCGCTCAGGATGTGTCATGAAGAAGTGCAGCATACGGAACTCGGTCGGGCCGAGGTCGAGCTTGATCTCGTTGCCCTCGGCGGCGGCGGCCACCCGGTGCGTGGCCGGGTCGAGGCGCAGGCCGTTGATCGAGACCACGTCCTCGGTCAGCTGCGGCGCGCGGCGGCGCAGCACCGCCTTGATGCGCGCCATCAGCTCCTTGGGAGAGAACGGCTTGGTGACGTAGTCGTCGGCACCGATCTCGAGGCCGAGCACCTTGTCCTGTTCGTCGCCGCGTGCGGTCAGCATGATGATCGGGATGTGCTTGGTACGCTCGTTGTTGCGCAGTTCGCGCGAGAAGGCGATCCCCGACTTGCCCGGCAGCATCCAGTCGAGCAGGACCAGATCAGGCAACACGTCGCTGATCAGGTTCTGGGCCTGCTCCGCGTTGTACGCACGAATCGCACAATGTCCCGCGTGCTGAAGGTTCACCGAAATCAATTCGGAGATCGCGGGCTCATCTTCGATGACGAGAATGTTGCTGGGCATCGGCACCTCGGTGCGTCCTCTGACGTGGGTTAACTACTGACTTTGTGATCGAGCAGGTCGCGTGGCTGGTGCCGCACGTCGGTACCCTTCACGATGTAGATGATGAATTCCGCGATGTTTTTGGCGTGGTCGCCGACCCGTTCGATCGCCTTGGCGATGAACAGGAAGTCGAGGCCGACCGAGATGGTGCGCGGGTCTTCCTGCATGTAGGAGACCAGCTTGCGCAAAAAGGCGCGGAACTCCAGGTCGATTTCCTTGTCTTCCTTGACGATCTGGGCGGCAGCCACCGTGTCCAGGCGCGCGAACGCGTCGAGCGCGCGGCGTAGGATGGTCACGGCCATCTCGCCCGAGACCTTGATCTCGGCGATGTTCACGCTGCGGGCGATCGGCTCGTCGGCCAGGCGCCGCACGCGCTTGGCGATCTTCTCGGCCTCGTCGCCGGCGCGCTCAAAATTGGTGATAGTCTTGGAGATGGACATCAGGAGGCGCAGGTCGCGCGCGGCCGGCTGGCGGCGCGCGATGATGTTGCCGCACTCCTCGTCGATCTCGACTTCCATGTGGTTCAGGCGATCCTCGTTGACGATCACGCGCTCGGCTGCCTCGCGGTCGAACCCGTTGAGCGCGTGGATCGCCTCGGTGATCTGGGCTTCGACGAGGCCGCCCATTTCCAGAACCTTGGACGACACCGCGTTGAGATCGGCGTCGAACTGGCTCGACAGATGCTTGTCGGTCATTGTTGTCACTCCCTCATCAACCGAAACGGCCGGTGATGTAGTCTTCCGTTGCCTTGCGGGCCGGCTTGATGAAGATCTTCTCGGTGTCGCCGAACTCGATCAGCTCGCCCAGGTACATGTAGGCGGTGTAGTTCGAGCAGCGCGCCGCCTGCTGCATGTTGTGCGTGACGATCACCACCGTGTAGTCGCTCTTGAGCTCGGCGATCAGTTCCTCGATGCGGCCGGTGGAGATCGGGTCAAGCGCCGAGCACGGCTCGTCGAGCAGCAGCACTTCCGGGCGGATCGCGATGCCGCGCGCAATACAGAGACGCTGCTGCTGGCCGCTCGACAGGCGGTAGCCGCTCTGGCTCAGCTTGTCCTTCACCTCGTTCCACAGCGCGGCCTTGGTCAGGGCCCACTCGACTCGGTCGTCCATTTCCGAGCGCGTGAGCTTCTCGAACATCTTCACGCCGAACGCGATGTTGTCATAGATCGACATCGGGAACGGGGTCGGCTTCTGGAACACCATGCCGATGCGCGCGCGCAGAAGCGAAATATCCTGCTTCGACTCCAGCAGGTTCTCGCCGTCCATCATGATCGCGCCTTCGGCACGCTGCTCCGGATAGAGCGCGTACATTTTGTTGAAGGTGCGCAGCAGCGTCGACTTCCCGCAGCCAGACGGGCCGATGAAGGCGGTCACCTTGCCTTGGGGAATGCGCATGTTGACGTTCTTCAGCGCGTGGAACTGGTTGTAAAAGAAGTTCAGGTTGTTGACTTCGATCTTCACGTCGAGCGGGAGCTGGGCGTTTGCCGCATTGCCGTCGGCGGGCGCGCTGCCGTGTTCGATCGGATTCAGATGGCTTTCTGCCATGTTCATCGGATTGCTCCGCCGTTACTTTTTCGAGAAGATCGAGCGCGCCAGGATGTTCAGTCCCAGCACCCCCAGCGTGATCAGGAAGACGCCCGCCCAGGCGAGCAATTGCCACTGCGCGAACGGGCTCATGGCAAACTTGTAAATCGTGACGGGCAGGTTGGCGATCGGCTTAGACATGTCAACCGAGAAAAACTGGTTCGACAGCGCCGTGAACAGGAGCGGTGCCGTTTCGCCGGCGATCCGCGCCACCGCCAGCAGCACGCCCGTGACGATGCCGTCGACCGAGGCGCGCAGCGTGATCTTCATGATCATGCGCCACTTCGGCGTGCCGAGCGCGAACGAGGCCTCGCGCAGCGCATTGGGTACCAGGTTCAGCATGTTCTCGGTGGTGCGGATCACGATCGGCACCTGCAGCAGCGCCAGCGAAATCACGCCGGCCCAGCCCGAGAAGTGGCCCGAAGGCACCACCACCACCACGTAGACGAACAGGCCGACCACGATCGAGGGTGCCGACAGCAGAATATCGTTGATGAAGCGCATCAGGCTAGCGAGCCAGTTTTTCTGACCGTATTCGGCCAGGTAGACGCCTGCCAGCACGCCCACTGGAGTGCCGACCAGGGTGCCGAGCGCGACCAGCATCAGACTGCCGACGATCGCGTTGGCGAGACCGCCGCCCTCGGTGTTCGGCGCCGGCGTCGACTGCGTGAACAGCTCGACCGACAGGCCGCCGATGCCCAGGTGCAGCGTGGTGTAGAGGATCCAGATGAGCCAGATCAGGCCGAAAGCCATCGCGGCCAGCGAGAGGGTCAGCGCGACCGCGTTGGTGCGTTTGCGGCGCGCCTGCAGGCGCGAGCGCATCGCTTCGAGCGCGGCACCGGACTGGCCGCTCGGCATATTCATTTCTTGCCTTCTCCCTTCTGGAAGCGCAGCAACATCAGTTTCGAGATCGACAGCACGATGAAGGTGAGCACGAACAGGATCAGGCCGAGCTCCATTAGCGCCGAGGTATGTAGGCCCGGCACCGCTTCCGCGAATTCGTTGGCGAGCGCCGAGGTGATGCTGTTGCCGGGCGAGAACAGCGAGATGTTGTCGAGCAGGTTGGTGTTGCCGATCACGAAGGTGACGGCCATGGTCTCGCCGAGCGCGCGGCCCAGGCCGAGCATCACGCCGCCGATCACGCCGCTCTTGGTATAGGGCAGCACGATCTTCCACATCACTTCCCAGGTCGTGCAGCCGATGCCGTAGGCCGATTCCTTCAGCACCACCCGGGTGACCTCGAACACGTCGCGTATCACCGAAGCTATGTAGGGGATGATCATGATCGCCAGGATCACGCCGGCGCAGAGCAGGCCGATGCCGATCGGCGGGCCCTGGAACAGCGCGCCAATGAAGGGCACCGGGCCGAGGATCTGACCGAGCGGCTTCTGGAACCAGGCCGCAAAGTGCGGAGCGAACACCAGCAGGCCCCACATGCCGTAGACGATCGAGGGAATCGCGGCGAGCAGCTCGATCGCGATGCCGAGCGGGCGTCGCAGCCAGATGGGCGACAGCTCGGTCAGGAACAGGGCGATGCCGAAGCTGACCGGCACGGCGATGATCAGCGCGATCAGTGAGGTCGCGATGGTGCCGTAGATGGGCACCATCGCGCCGTAGCTATCGACGTTGGGGTCCCATTCGGACCGCCAGAGGAAACTGAAGGCAAACTTGTCGATGGTCGGCAGCGAGGCGGTGATCAACGAGACGATGATGCCGCCGAGCACCAACACGGTCACCACCGCGGCAACGCGGGTGAGGCCGCCGAAGATGACGTCGCCGCGTCGGCCGGGCGCGCGCATCTGGCCGGCGGGGCGTGACGTGAAAGGAATGTCGGACATGGGCACCTAAAGGCGGGGTTCGATGGTGGGGGCCACGGGCCGCCCGTCGGTACCGCACGCGTCGCCCGGCACATGCCGGACGACGCTGACGCGACCACGATTTTGCTACGTGCTACGTGCTTGCAGCCCGAGGCTTATTCGGCGACCGGCTTGCCCGACGTGTCCGTCACCTTGGTCTTCCACTGCTTGCGGATCTCGGCCGTGACCGAAGCCGGCAGCGAGATGTAGTCCAGGTCCGTCGCGGCCTTGCCGCCGTTCTTGAAGGCCCAGTCGAAGAACTTGAGCGTTTCGGTACCCTGCTCCGGCTTGTCCTGCTTGGTGTGCAGCAGTACGAAGGTCGCGCCGACGATTGGCCATGCGTCCTTGCCCTGCTTGTTCGTCAGAATCTGGTAGAACGACTTCGACCAGTTCGCGCCAGCAGCGGCTGCCGCGAAGGTCTTAGCGTCCGGTGTGACCACGGTGCCCGAGGCGTTCTTCAGGTCGACGTAGGCCATCGAGTTCTTCTTCGCGTAGGCCGATTCGACATAGCCGATCGCGCCCGGCAGTCGCTGCACGAAGGCGGCGACGCCATCGTTGCCCTTGCCGCCTGTGCCCGTCGGCCAGTTGACCGTAGTACCTTCGCCGACCTTGGTCTTCCATTCGTCGTTGACCTTCGAGAGGTAGTTCGTCCAGATGAACGAGGTGCCCGAACCGTCAGCACGGCGAACGACGGCGATGTCCAGGTCCGGCAACTTGGCCTTCGGGTTCAGCGCGGCGATCGCCGGGTCGTTCCACTTTTTGACCTTGCCCAGGTAGATGTCGCCGAGCACTTCGCCCGACAGCGTGATTTCACCGGCCTTGATGCCCGGGACATTCACGACGGGGACGATGCCGCCCACCACCGTCGGGAACTGGAACAGGCCCTTCTGGACGAGTTCGTCGTCCTTCAGCGGCGCGTCCGAACCAGCGAAGTCAACCGTCTTGGCGTCGATCTGCTTCAGGCCGCCGGACGAACCGATGCCCTGGTAGTTGATTTTCGCGCCACCGGTTTGCTGGTATTCGGCGGCCCACTTCGAGTAGATCGGAGCTGCGAAGGTGCTGCCCGCGCCGGTGACGTCGGTTGCGTGAGCAGCGACAGCGAAGAGCGCGCCGGCCAGACCAGCAAACGCGGTTTGCATCAATTTCATAAAACCTCCAGTGTGTGAACGGATGACTACGCCACCGCGAAGATTAGGGGGTGTCCATGATATTAATGTGACAATTAATGAAATTTATGTGACAGAAGTATGACTAATAGAAAGCTGGCGCCGGAATTCGCCGATCCCGTTCGATGGCCGTGCCCGCCCCGGCGTGGCAAGGCTTCCAGCCGGTCGCCGGGCGGCGCTAGGGCTTCATCGCCTTGTCCGGCCCCCTCTGCTGGCGCATCGCAAATGTGCACATCAGCGCCGATTGTTCACCCGGACACCGGGTCGGCGACGGCTCTCAAGCAGCTTAGATGAAATGTCACAAAACGGAAGGATTTCGGGAGCTATTGTCAAATCTGGTGTATGAGCGATCGGCGGCATGATCAGGCGGCCAGCGGTTGCTGAGCCGGTGTGCTATCGATCATCGGGGTTCCGTCTTTGAAGGGAATGCGCTTCAGAAGCTGTTCGAGCTTGTCGACGCCGCGGATGCGGCGCCACGATTTCTCGGCAGACTCGATGAGCTTGACGCATAGGAATTTCAAAACGCCAGAGGAGGCGGGCGATCTGCGCAGAAGTTCGCTGGACGGGTAGTGGTGCCGTCGGTGGGCAAGGTTTCCGGCAACGTCACGCGATTTTCGCTGCG
>JAYFRX010000098.1:0-8298 GCA_040946945.1 Burkholderia sp.
CTTCGGGCCGCCGTTACGACAAAACCTCATCCGCGCCTTGTGTTGATGGTCTCGGAGTCAAGTAACTAATCAGGTAAAGTCAAACCTGGTGTACAGGGCGTCGGCATGATCAGGCGGCCAGCAGCGGCTGCTGAGCCGGTGTGCTACCGGTTACCGGGACGCCGTCTTTAAACGCGATTCCACCGGGCTTCTCCGGCACCCGAATCCTGCGCCACGACTGTGCAGCCGACTCGATCAGCTTGAATGCCAGGCCGAGGAACGTCGCACCCGACACGCAGTTGCGTGTGCGTTTGGTTCGATGTCGCACCGTCGCGAACGTCGACTCGGTCGGATTGGTCGTGCGCAGATTCTGCCAGTGCTCGGCCGGGAAGTCGTAGAACGCCAGCCGCTCGAATTGAAGTGGATACCCGCGCCCGAGCGGTCCCGCACCTTTTATCCCTTCGAAGCCTTCGCGTAAAGCGTCGAATCGACAAAGCGGTCGGTGTCGAGCACGCGCCCGATCAGGATCAGCGCAGTCCGCTCGATCGCGGTGCCGGCGATCCTTCCGACGATATCCGCCAGCGTGCCCGTCACGCGCGCCTCGTCCGGCCAGCTGGCCCGATACACCACCGCGATCGGGCAATCGTCGCCGTAATGCGGGCGCACCTCCTCAACGATTTTCGCCAGATGGCGCACGCCGAGATGGATCGCCAGCGTCGCGCGATGCGCGGCGAGCCCGCTCATCGCCTCACCCTCGGGCATAGTGGTCTTGCCCGCGTAGCGTGTCAGGATCACCGTCTGTGCCACCTCAGGCAAGGTCAGCTCGACGCCGAGCGTGGCCGCACAGGCAGCCGTGGCCGTCACCCCCGGCACGATCTCGTAAGGAATCCCGAGCGCCTTGAGGCACCGGATCTGCTCGCCGATCGCGCCGTACAGCGAGGGATCACCCGAGTGCACGCGCGCCACGTACTCGCCACGCGCATGCGCGGCACCCAGCAGCGCGACGATCGCGTCGAGATCGAGCTCGGCGGTATTGACCACCGTGCGCGCGCGATGGCCGTCGAGCACGGCCTCGGGCACCAGCGAACCCGCGTAGAGAATCACCGGGCAGCTGCGCACCAGGCGCTGGCCCTTCACCGTTATCAGCTCGGGGTCGCCCGGCCCGGCGCCGATGAAATACACCGTCATCTGTGGTTTTCTCCCTGGGTTCGGTTCTCGCCAGTGTCCGTCCTGCCGCGCCGGCCTGGATTCATGCCTGGCGCAGCGCGGCGAGCGTCTGCGCCAGCGCGGCGGGATCGTCGAAGGCGCGATCGGCCTCGGGCAGCGCGGGACGCTCGATCATCAGCACCGGCAGGCACCGCTCGCGCGCCACCTCGAGCTTGGCCTCGGTAGCCCCACCACCGCTCATCTTGCTGACCAGCACGTCGACGCTAAGCAGTGCGAACAGCGCGCGCTCGTCCTCGAGCGCGAACGGGCCGCGCGCGGCGATCACCCGTGCGCGCGCATTGCGCGGATGCGCGTCGAGGCAGCGGATGATCCAGTGCTGGTGCGCGGGAATCTCGTCGAGATGCGCGAGCGGCTCGCGGCCCAGCGTGAAGAAGGGCCGCCGATACGGCGTCAGCGCGGCCGTCACGCCGTCCCAGTCGCGCACCATGCGCCAGTCGTCGCCCTCGCGCGGCTGCCAGGCAGCGCGGCGCAGCGCCCATAGCGGCGTGCCGGTCGTGCGGCAGGCCTTGGCCGCATTCGCGCTGATGCGCGCCGCGTAGGGATGGGTCGCGTCGACCACCAAGCCGATGCCGGCCTCGCGCAGCCAGGCGGCCATCCCCGCGGCGCCACCGAAACCGCCGAGGCGCCCCGCGCAGGCCAGGTTCTCGGGCACCCTGCCGAGCCCAGCAAGGCTGTAGACGTCAGTGGCGGCCAGCGTGCGCGCGAGCTTGAGCGCCTCGCCGGTGCCGCCCAGCAGGAGCACGCGCATCAGGTAGCCTCCCCGGCCGGCTTGAGGACCTCGTACAGCGTGACCGGCAAGGCCTGCCGCCAGGTATCGAAACCGCCGAGCGGCGCCGCATTGGCCAGCGCGACCCGCGTCAGCGAACCGCCGTGCTGCTCGCGCCAGGCCAGCAGCGCCGTCTCGGCCTGCAGGGTCACCGCATTCGCCACCAGCCTGCCGCGCGGCTTCAGCGCGGCCCAGCAGGCGGCCAGCACGCTCGGCTCGCTGCCGCCCCCGCCGATGAAGATCGCGTCGGGCACCGCCAGCCCGGCCAGCACCTCGGGCGCGCGGCCCGCGACGATCGCCAGGCCCGGCACGCCGAGCCGATCGCGATTGAAGGCGATGGTCTCGCGGCGCTCGGCATCAGCCTCGATCGCGATCGCCGCGCAGGATGGATGCGCTCGCATCCATTCGATGCCAATCGAACCCGAGCCTGCGCCGACATCCCACAGCAGCTCGCCTGGCGTCGGTGCGAGCCGTGCCAGCGTGATCGCGCGCATATCGTGCTTGGTCAGCTGTCCATTGTGTCGATAGGCCTCGTCGGGCAGACCCGGCGTGAGCGGCAGCGGCAGCGTGTCGGCCGCGCGCACGCAGTCGAGCGCGACCAGGTTCAGCGCGGCCACCGTCTCCGCAGGCCAGGCCTGGGCGAGCGCGTCGATGCGCCGTTCGGCCGGGCCGCCCAGGTGCTCGAACACGCTGAGCCGCGTCGCGCCGTAACCGGCCTCGGTGAGCAGCCGAGCGTGCGCGGCCGGCGTGCCGCCGTCGGCGCTGAGCACCAGCAGGCGCCGGCCATGGTGCAGCTGCCGCGCCAGCGTGGCCAGCGGCCGGCCCACGCAGGACAGCACCTCCACCTCCTGCAGCGCCCAGCCTAGGCGCGCGGCCGCTAGCGAGACCGAGGACGGCGCCGGCAGCACGCGCAGTTCCTCGGCCGGCAGTTGCCGCGCCAGCGTCGCGCCGATGCCGTAGAACATCGGATCGCCGCTAGCCAGCACGCAGGTGGGCTCGGGTCGCCGCGCCAGCAGCGCCGCGATCTCGAACGGCTTCGGCCAGGGCTCGCGGCGGGCATGCAGGCAGCCCGGCAGCATCACCAGATGACGCTCGCCGCCGACCACCACCGCCGCGTCGATCAGCGCGTGCCGGGCGCACTTGCCGAGCCCCTCGAAACCGTCATCGCCGATGCCGATCACCGTCAGCCACGCCGTCATGCCCCGCTCTCCATGCCTGTCCCGCCCTCGTCCGATCGCTGTCCATGATACGCCCGACCTGCTGCGCGCTGGGGCGCGCAGCGCATCTCGGCCAGGCGAAAGCAGGCATAATACAGCCTCGTTCGCCGGTGCCCAATCCGACCAGAACCGCCCGGAATCAGCCTGACGCGCTCGATATATGCCCGCCGGTGGTTTTCGACGGCTGCCCCGGGCAACGCTCAGCGTCCCTCGCCACGCTGCCGCAGCGGCTCCCGCCGGCACGCGCCGCGAGTCCGCCGGCCCTCGCCGGCCCGGCACCGCGATTTGATCCGGTGCGCTTTTTGATCCGTTCCTTGTCCTCCCAAAGCCAAAGCCCGACCCTCGCCCCCGTCACGCTGCTCGCCGATCGGCCGGCCGATGGCGCGCGCGCCATCGATGCGCCGGCCGGCCGGCGTTCGAGCGCCTGCCCGGGCCTGGTGCGGGTGGTCGCGACCGGCGACGGCGGCCTGTGCCGCGTGCGGCTGCCGGGTGGCCGGCTCGACGCGGCAGCCGCCCGGGCGCTGGCGGCCGCCGCGCGCGAGCACGGCTCGGGCGCGCTCGACGCGACCAACCGCGCCAACCTGCAGATCCGCGGCGTGCGCGCCGGCCACGAGACGGCTCTGGCGGCAGCGCTGATCGAGGCGGGGCTGGGCCCGCGCGAGGACGGCGCGGCGAATCCCGGCAATCGCCCCGGCCAGCCCATGAACCTCGCCGCCGCCGCGTTGCGCGACGATGTCCGCAACGTGATGCTGAGCCCGGCCGCCGGCCGCGATCTGGCCGCGCTGGCCGATACGCGCGCGCTCGGTGCCGCCCTGCTAGACCGGCTGCAGAGCGAACCACGTTTTGCCGCGTTGTCGCCGAAATGCTCCCTGGCGATCGACGGCGGCGAGGCCCTGGCCGAACTCGCGCATCCGCACGATCTGTGGTTCTCCGCCTATCGCGATGCAAGCGGTGCCCTGCGTTACGCGTTCGGGCTGGCCGGCCATGCGCCGGTAGCGGCCGACGATCCACCGGCGCTGGCCTCGGTCGCGCCCGAACAGGTGGTGGACTGCGCGCATGGGCTCTTGCTTGCCTTCCTCGAACTGGCGCCGCGCGAGGCGGAGAGGATCCGCGACGCGCTCGCCAGCCTGAGCGCCGAGCAACTGCTCTCGCAGGCCGCCGCGCGGCTGACGCCTGCTCCGCAGCGCGACGCTGCGCTGACGCAATGGCGCCGCGCGCCGGCCGATCTCGCCCGTCGCTTCGGCATCCATAACGAAATGAACGCCGCAACGCGCCAGGTCGGCGGCCAGGTTCCGCTCGGCCGGCTCGATGCGCCGATGCTCGATGCGCTGGCCGCACTCGCCGAGCGCGACGGCGACGGCACGCTGCGCTTCACGCCCTGGCAAGGGGTACTACTGCCGGCCGTGCTCGAAGAGGCAGCCGAAGCCGCGCTGAGTTCGCTGGCCGCGCTCAGCGTGGTCTGCGCCGCCGACTCGCCGCTCGCGCACCTGGTGGCCTGCGCCGGCAGCACCGGCTGCGCGCGCGCCAAAGCCGACACCAAGGCCGACGCGCAGGCCCTGGCCGCGCGCCTGGCCGAACGCAGCGCCGCGCCGCTGGATATCCACCTGAGCGGCTGCCCACGCGCCTGCGCCCAGCCCTGGCCCGCCGCCGCGGCCCTCGTCGCGGTGGACCCGGGCCGCTATGACCTTTACCGACGCGACGGCGGCAGCGATTTCGGCCGACTCGTCGCACGCCATCTGACGATCGACCAAGCCGCCGCGATGCTCGCTGTACCACCGCGCCATCAGGACTGAACCGAATGATCGACTACCTTCGCGACGGCCAGGAAATCTACCGGCAATCGTTCGCGACGATCCGCGCGGAAGCCGACCTGTCGGCAATTTCCGCCGACCTCGAAAAACTCGCCGTGCGCGTGATCCATGCCTGCGGCATGGTCGACATCGTCGCCGACCTGCGCTTCTCGGCCGGCGCCGGCACGGCCGGCCGAGAAGCGCTCGCCGCCGGTGCGCCGATCCTCTGCGATGCGCGCATGGTGGCCGAGGGCATCACGCGTGCGCGCCTGCCGGCCGCCAACCCAGTGCGCTGCACGCTCGGCGAAGCCGAGGTGCCGGCGCTGGCCGAGCGGCTCGGCAATACCCGCTCAGCGGCCGCGCTCGAATTGTGGCGCCCCTGGCTGGCCGGCAGCGTGGTGGTGATCGGCAATGCGCCCACCGCGCTGTTCCATCTGCTCGACATGCTCGATGCCGGCACCCCGAAGCCGGCTCTGATCCTCGGCTTCCCGGTCGGCTTCATCGGCGCTGCCGAATCGAAGGCGGCGCTGGCCGCCGACAGCCGCGGCGTGCCCTATGTGGTGGTGAACGGCCGCCGCGGCGGCAGCGCGATGGCGGCCGCGGCCGTCAATGCCCTGGCGACGGAGGTCGAATGAGCAACGACGAAATCCTCTCCGGGGCGAGCCACCAAGGTGCCGCGCGTGGCTGCCTGTTCAGCATCGGCGTCGGCCCCGGCGACCCGGAACTGCTGACGCTGAAGGCGGTGCGCCACCTGCGCGCCGCGCCGGTGGTGGCCTACTTCGTCGCCAAGGGCAAGAAGAGCAATGCCTATGGCATCGTCGAGGCGCATCTGCACGAGGCGCAGCTGCAACTGCCGCTGGTCTATCCCGTCACCATCGAGGCGCTCGAGCCGCCGCTCAGCTACGAACGCGTGATCGCCGACTTCTACGACACGGTGGCCGAGGTAGTGGCCACGCATCTCGATGCCGGGCGTGACGTCGCCGTGATCTGCGAGGGCGATCCGTTCTTCTACGGCTCCTACATGTACTTGCACGACCGCCTCGCGCATCGCTACGACACCGAGGTGGTGCCCGGCGTGTGCTCGATGCTGGGCGGCGCGGCCGTGCTCGGCGTGCCGCTGGTCTATCGCAACCAGACGCTCTCGGTGCTCTCGGGCGTGCTGCCCGAGGACGAGCTGCGCGCGCGCCTAGCCAAAGCCGACGCGGCGGTGGTGATGAAGCTGGGCCGCAATTTCGACAAGGTGCGGCGCGTGCTCGACGAACTGGGCCTGGCGGGTCGCGCGCTCTACGTCGAGCGCGCGACCATGGCCAACCAGCGCATCGTGCCGCTGGCCGAGGTCGATCCGATGGCCTCGCCCTACTTTTCGCTGCTGGTGGTGCCGGGGGAAAAATGGCAAGGCTGAATGTGGCACCGACGATCGTGGTGCTCGGCCCGGGCGCGCTGCCGGTCGCCGAGCGGATCCGCGCGCGTTATGCAAGCGCGACGATCCACGCGCTGGCGGGCCGCGCCGAGGGCGACGTGGCGTTCAGCGAACTCGGTACCCACCTGCGCGCGCTCTATGCGCGCGGCAACCCGGTGGTCGCGCTGTGCGCGGCTGGCATCGTGATCCGCTGCGTGGTACCCTGCCTGGCCGACAAAGGTATCGAGCCGCCGGTGCTAGCAGTAGCCGAGGACGGCAGCGCGGTGGTACCGCTGCTGGGCGGGCTGACTGGCGTGAACCTGCTGGCGCGCGAGATCGCCGAGACACTCGGCATCGCGCCGGCGATCACTACCAGCGGCGAACTGCGCTTCGGCACCTGCGTGCTCAATCCGCCCGAAGGTTATGCGCTCGCCGATATCGGTGCCGGCAAGCGCTTCGTTTCCGATCTGCTGGCCGGCGCGACCACGCGCGTCGATGGCCCCGCGTCCTGGCTCGAGGGCGTCGCGCTGCCAGTCGAGGCGGCCGGCTCGCATGCGATCCGCATCACGCCCCGGCGGGCCGGCGGGGGTTCGGACGAGTTGCTGATCCATCCGCGCAGCGTAGTGGTGGCGCTTGCCGAGGGTTTCGCGCATCAGGCCGCCTTGGAGGCCGCGCCAGCCCAGGCGGCCGATGACGAAGCGGGCAGCGATCCGCTGGCGCGCCGGATACTCGATGCGCTCGCGGCCGCGGATCTCTCGCCGCTCGCGCTGGCAGTGTTGATCGCGCCGCGCCAGGACATGCGCGAGGCGGCGCTGGCGCGGGCCGCGCGCCAGCTCGGCGTGCCGCTTCGCTTCGTCGCGAGCGAGGCTGGACAGTCAGGCAAGGCAGCCGCCCTGCTCGACACCGCGCTCGCCGCCGGCTCGATCACCGCGCGCGCGGTGATGCCTATCGGCGATGACGACGAGACACCGAAGTTCCTCGCGATCGCAATCGCCGAGGCCCCCGTCGACGCGAACCGGCTCGGCCAGTTGCGCGGTTCGCTGACAGTGCTCGGCCTCGGCCCCGGCCGAGCCGACCTGCTGGCACCGGCCGCGCGCCTCGCGCTGGCCGAGGCCACCGACATCCTCGGTTATGCCACTTATGTGCGCATGGCCGGCCCGTTCCGCGCCGACCAGCGCGTCCACGAAACAGACAACCGCGAGGAACTGCAGCGCGCGCGCCATGCCTTCGATCTGGCCGCGCAGGGACACCGCGTGGCGATAGTGTCCTCGGGCGATCCGGGCGTGTTCGCGATGGCGGCGGCCGTGCTCGAGGCGCTTGACGGCGCCGGCGTGCCGGCTTGGGACAACGTCGCGCTGGAGGTGGTGCCCGGCGTGTCCACCGCGTTCGCCACCGCGGCCGAGGCCGGCGCGCCGCTCGGCCACGATTTCTGCGTGATCTCGCTGTCGGACAACCTCAAGCCCTGGCGCGTGATCGAGGAGCGGCTCGCGCTGGCCGCGCGCGCAGACCTGGTGATGGCCTTCTACAACCCGGTCTCGAAGGCGCGGCCCTGGCAGCTCGATCGCGCGCTCGAGATCCTGCGCGAGATCCGTGCCGCTGATACGGTGCTGGTGCTGGGCCGCGATGTCGGCCGGCCCGGCGCGAGTCTACGTAGCCTCACGCTGGGCGAGCTGAGCGCTGCCGACGTCGACATGCGCACCATGGTGATCGTCGGCTCCTCGAAAACGCGGCGCTTCGCCAGCGCCGAACGCGAGTGGATCTACACGCCGCGCTTCTACGACTGACACGGCCGACATAAAATCTATGGTCACCCCCGTTTTTGCAACACTGATCTTTGATGATGTGGTTGGCTTGCCTAAATCTATCCGGCGTCATTGTGGGGATTGGCTCCCCGCGCCACGATGAGAGTCGCGCCTGACG
>JAYFRX010000099.1:0-8280 GCA_040946945.1 Burkholderia sp.
CGCTTCCTGTTCGTCAGGCCAGCGCTTTGCCTCGGGCTTCCTTCGGATTCGCAGTCGCCCGCGACACCCTTGCCTCTGGCTAACACTTCCCCTTGCCGGGCGTGTAGAGGACTTTCACCTCCAAGTGCGTGCGCCCTGCCGGGCGCACGCAAAAAAGAGCCGCCTCGCAGGCGACTCTTTGTCGCTGTGAAACAAGTCTGCGGCGTGTGTCGGCTCAATGAAAATGTGGCGGCGCGGGAGAGGCGTCTTCCGGCATTTCGGTGTGGACGATTTCGCCGAGCGGGTCGGCATACAGCGGAACGCCGCAATCGTCGCAGTACTCCGGTTCGAAGCGCCCGGCGTGGCGGCGGATGTCGGTGACGCCCGCGTTTTTCAGCAGCGAGACGATTTCCTCGATCGGGCCGTCGATCGGGGCCTCGGCGTCGACCATCGTGTCTTCCGCGGCGATGTCGCCGTTCTCGCGCCCGTAAAGCGGCCACACGACGCCGTAGATTATGTCGTTGCTGCCGCGTCGCGTGAAGCCGATCCGGTATTCGTTGATGCGGCGTTCGCCAAAGCCGGCGACGACAGCCCGCAATTCCTGCGGGGCCGCGCCGATCGTGTCGAACAGGCAGCGGATGGCGGTGCGCACCGTATGCGGGCGCACGCGCTCGTCGGCGTCGCGGCATGCCGAGTAGTAGGCATCCGGCAGCAGGCATTCGAATTCGCAACCTGGCAGTGCATTGGCCAGATTGCCGCCGACCTGGCTGGTCCATTGCTCGAGGCACTGGATGCGCTCGATGCGTGCGCCTTGTTCTTCTTCCTGCCAGCGGAACATCGGCGAACCGGCCGGCGTCGCGACGACAGCCAGTAGGAAGCGCGGGTCGGCCAGGATCGGCGAGGTCTCGGGCAGGTCGCCGAAATTGAGGCGGCGGGGGGGCTGGCCGCCGAGCGCCGCCTGCGCGATCTGCTGCGTGAGGCGATAGGCCTCGACGTGGTGGCGGGGCAACTGGTCGATGCTATAGAGGAACGGGGCGAGCGCGACGTGTGTCTGCTCGGCGAGCACATGCGCCTGCAGATGCGTGCGCAGGACCTCGGCGATCTCGGCCTTGAGCGCTCCGGACGGAATTATATAGCGCGTCCAGGCGAGAATCGGCACGGCAACGAGCAGCGTTTCGTGCGTTTGCCCCTCGTGTTCAACGAGCAGCGACTCGCTGTGGGTCTCGGCCATGTCGGCGAGCGCGCCATAAGCATCGGGATGACTCTGTTGCAGATGGTCGAGCGCGGCGTCGAGGGTCGTCTGATTGCCGTTGCGGATCACCTTCGTGAGCAGCGCGTCGAGCTTCGCTTCCCAGAACCGGTCCTCGACACGGCTGCCGGATGCGAACAGCGCGAGCGACAGGCCGACCAGTTTGTCGGCATCGGGGGAAAGGCGTTTGGCGGTTCGATGGCGCATAGATCTCGATAATTGGAAGTGGGTGCTTTCACCTGCCATTCTAGTCGGTTCGCGGCCGGAGCAGCGGCCCGTCCTGGCGGCCGTGCCGAGTTTCCGCATGAAGAGGGCGGTGTGGCAAGGGTGAGCGGGCGGAAGTGAGTGGTTGTAAACATCGGCGTGTTGGGGTTTACTCTCGATTTTTGGCGAAACGAGAGATGCCTTAGATCATAGATGCTGGATGCGTTCGTTGAGTTGTGGGATCCGAGGTGCCGTCAGTGCCGTTACCCGCTGGACGAAATTGTGCTGACGGTCGGTGCGCGTCAAGGTAGTTGTCGCCTCTGTCATGCAAAGTGAGCCTGTTTATGAACCCTGATTGCGACCTCGTTGACGATGGCATCGCGCTCGGGATTGAGCGCGACGGAACCGGTAGGCGTCCAGTTGCGCGTCTGGCACGACCAGCGCGCCGGATGCCGCTCACAAGCGGCCTGGTAGAGCTCGTGCCGAGCAGCGAGGATCGCAATATGTCTTCACCGGCGTGCCGTTGCGCCGGTGTGACGTAACGAATGCCGCTGTGCCGATGCTCGTTGTTGTACCAATACACGAAGCGCATCGCCCACTGCCTAGCGGCGTCCAGATCTGCAAAGCCGTGCGCCGGGAACTCGGGACGGTACTTGGCCGTGCGGAACAGGAATTCGACGAACGCGTACAGGTAAAACCGCATGCCAACCACGGTGGCAGGCAAATACGTCATATCCCAGCACCAGACTTGGCGGACTGCGCTCGCGATGTGCGTGCTCGGCTCGCGGCTGGCTTGGGGCGCTTTGGCCCGACCGCGATGGGCGTTCTGACCTTGCGCCCGCAGTAACCGACAGAAGGTTGATGCGCTCGCCAGATAGACGCCTTCGTCGACCAGCGCCGGCACGATCCGCGCAGGCGACATGTCTGCGAAGCGCGCTCCGTTGGCGACTGCGAGCACAGCCTGACGCTCCGGTTCGGTCAGCGCATGCGCTGGCTTGGTATGAACCGCCTGGCGGCCGACGGTCGCCGGTTTTCAGCCCATCCTGGGCCTTCCAGCGTTGCAGGGGTGCGCACACGTCAATGCCGGCAGTCTCGCAAGCCAGGCGCAACCGTACACCGGCCTGATGAGCCGCGTCGATGTTTCGGGCAGTCATCTGGCGCTCCTCGAGACCGATCATTCGTCCTCTCCCTTGTGGAAGACCGCCTCGAGTTTTTTGACAGCACCAACAAGGCGGTCATCTCGGCCAGCGCACGGTCCTTGCGCCGAACTTCGCGCTCGAGTTCTTTGATCCGGCGGCGATCCGCCTTCGTTTGCTCAGGCGTGGCACGCACGTCCTGCGGGTCGGCCAACGCCTGGGTGGCCGCGTCCCGCCAGGCAGCAAGCTCCTGCGGATACAAGCCGTTCTCGCGGCACCATGCGCTGCGCGATGTCTCGTCCAGCGCGGCAGTCGTGAGCGCGGCGTCCAGTCGCGATGCAGCTGTGCAATCCCGCCCACGGGCGGGATTGCACAGCGACTCACTGCGCCAGCGCTTCAGCGCGCCCACGTTCACGCGTGTTTCCTGCGCGGCGTCTTCAACCGACGCGCGCTCCGGCGGCAGCAACCTTGCAACCACCTTGTCCTTGAATGCCAGTCCGTACTTTGCCACTTCTCGTCCTCATTGCACCTCCGGATTTCCAAATCCTATTCGGGCGACAACGATAACTTCTGACGCAGGGGGCGGCGTACGAGCCAGATCGGCACGGATCGCCTCGAGCCGCTGGCGGGCTGACGCCTTGGGCTTCGGCCCGCGTCGCATGGGGGCAAAGCTGGGCGACGTTGCTTAGCGCCCTGGCACGCTCGGCATAGATCGTCGCGCGCGGGAAATCGAGCGCCTGGCACACCCGCTGCAATCCGAAGGGTTTGCCTATCGTAGAAATCGTGTGGCTCATGTCGACGACCTCCGTACTATCAAAGGGCGGCGTTCCTGCCGCTCGCCGCTCGCCTCGCGCTCCCGCTCCGCTCCGCTCCGCTCCATGCGCAACATTTCGACCTCCATGGTCCATGGTCAGTTCCCCCACGCGATGCACGGCGTTCCAGGAGGGCATCTGCGTGTCCCGAGCCCGTGTCTCGCCGCTGATGCGCGAACACGGCTTGCTTTCGCCTCACCGGCGATCGCAGAAACCGCCCAACGCTCAGCCTGGTCTGGATCTTCGCTGCGGTTGATCATTGCGACGCAGCGTGCGTGGCCATCCACGTCACCAAGGTGGGCGACCGCTTTGCCGCACTGGAGCCAATCAGCCAAAGGGTGCATCAGCAGTTCGGATCGGCCGAAGCTGACCCCGGCGGCGGCCTGTCCCTGCGAATGGATCACGGCTCGCAGTACTACAGTACACATCGGACGACTTCCGCGCCCAACTCAAGTTCTGGGGGATTACGCCGAGCGTTTCAATCGGACCATGAAGGAGCAGGCCATTCACGGACGTCTGTTCAACAACGTTGAAGAAGTTCGTGCTGCCGCCGTCGCGTTCCAGGACCGATACAACCGCGAATGGCGTCTCGAAAAACTGGGCTTCAAGACCCCCCTCGAAGCCCGTCAGCCAGCGCTCTTTCCACTTGCCGCCTGATCGCAAAATCGCGTCTAAACAACCGGATCCGGTACAGGACCGACCGGCGGCCCTGCATGCTAAAATCCGCAACTCCAAACTCTCCCGACACGCTGGCGCCATGAATATTGTGATTTTGGCGGCAGGCACCGGCAAGCGCATGAGTTCCGCGCTGCCGAAAGTGCTCCATCCCCTGGCCGGCAAGCCGCTCCTCTCCCGCGTCATCGATACTGCCCGCTCGCTCGCGCCTTCGCGCCTGGTGGTGGTGGTCGGCCATGGCGCCGAGGCGGTGCAGGCCGCGGTGGCCGCGCCCGACGTGCAATTCGCGCTGCAGGAACAGCAGCTCGGTACCGGCCACGCGGTGCGCCAGGCACTGCCCTTGCTCGACCACGCCCAACCGACCCTGGTGCTGTATGGCGACGTGCCGCTCACGCGCGCGAGCACGCTCAAGCGCCTGACCGAAGCCGCCACCGCCCCGCACTACGGGATCCTGACCGTCACGCTCGACGATCCGAGCGGCTACGGCCGCATCGCGCGCGATGCGGCCGGCAGCGTGACACGCATCGTCGAGCAGAAGGACGCTTCGCACGAGCAGCTCAAGATCGCCGAGATCAATACCGGCATCATCGTCACGCCCACCGCCCAGCTGGCGATGTGGCTCGGCGCGCTCGGCAACGACAACGCCCAGGGCGAGTACTACCTGACCGACGTAGTCGAGCAGGCCATCGAGGCCGGCTTCGAGGTGGTCACCACCCAGCCCGACGAGGAATGGGAGACGCTGGGCGTGAACAGCAAGGCGCAGCTCGCCGAGCTCGAGCGGATCCATCAGCGCAACCTGGCCCAGGCCCTGCTGGGCGGCGGCGTGACGCTGGCCGATCCGGCCCGCATCGACATCCGCGGCTCGCTCGCCTTCGGCCGCGACGTCTCGATCGACGTGAACTGCGTGTTCGAGGGCGAGGTGGTGCTGGCCGACGGCGTGACGATCGGCGCGAACTGCGTAATCCGCAATGCCAAGGTGGATACCGGGGCGCGCATCGACGCGTTCTCGCACCTGGACGGCGCGCAGGTCGGCGCGCAGGCGGTGGTGGGCCCCTATGCGCGGCTGCGCCCCGGCACCTCGCTCGGCGACGAAGCGCATGTCGGCAACTTTGTCGAGGTCAAGAACGCGGTGCTCGGCCATGGCTCGAAGGCCAACCATCTCACTTATATCGGCGACGCCAGCATCGGCGCGCGCGTGAACATCGGCGCCGGCACCATCACCTGCAACTACGACGGCGCAAACAAGTTCCGCACCGTGATCGAGGATGACGTGTTCGTCGGCTCCGATACGCAGCTGGTCGCGCCGGTGCGGGTGGGCAAGGGCGTCGCGATCGCGGCCGGCACCACCGTCTGGAAGGACGTGGCCGACGGCCAGCTGGTACTCAACGACAAGACGCAGACGGAGAAATCCGGCTACGTGCGCCCGACCAAGAAGAAGGACTGAGGAATCGAGCCGTTGCAGCAGTCGCAACGGCCTCAACGAGTTTGAACAGTTTCGAAGGCGCACACGGGTTGCGGGGTTGCGCCTTCCTCATTTCGGAGGATCGATCGCCATGTGCGGCATTGTCGGCGCAGTTGCGCAACGTAACATCGTTCCGGTGATGATTGAAGGTCTGCGCCGGCTCGAATACCGCGGTTACGACTCGTGCGGCGTGGCCGTGATCGAGAACGGCGCGCTCAAGCGCGCGCGCAGCGTGGCCCGCGTCGCCGACCTCGACGCCCAGGTGCGCGAGACGCAGCTCGAGGGCGTGACCGGCATCTCGCATACGCGCTGGGCCACGCACGGCGCGCCGATTACCCACAATGCGCACCCGATCTTCTCGTCGAACGCGGTGGCCCTGGTGCACAACGGCATCATCGAGAACTACGAGGCGCTGCGCGAAGAGCTGCGCGCCAAGGGTTACGACTTCGTCTCGCAGACCGATACCGAGGTGATCGCCCACCTGGTGCACAGCCTCTATCGCGGCGACCTGTTCGTCGACGTACGCGAGGCCGTCGAGCAGCTGCACGGCGCCTACGCGATCGCGGTGATCCACAAGGACCAGCCGAACAAGGTGGTAGGCGCGCGCCAGGGTTCGCCGCTGGTGGTGGGCTTCGGCGAGGGCGAGAACTTCCTCGCCTCCGACGCGCTCGCACTAGCCGGCAGCACCGACCGCTACACTTTCCTCGAGGAAGGTGACGTCTGCGAACTGTCGCTGGACGGTGTGAAGATCGTCGACCGCAACGGCGCGTGCGCCGAACGCGAGATCCGCGTGGTGAGCGCCTATGGCGGAGCGATCGAGCTAGGCCCGTATCGCCACTTCATGCAGAAGGAAATCTTCGAGCAACCGCGCGCGATCGGCGACACCATCCCGCCCGTGAAGACCTTCGAGCCCTCGCTGTTCGGCGACGATGCCGAGGCCACCTTCAAGGAGATTGACAGCCTGCTGATCCTCGCCTGCGGCACCAGCTACTACTCGGGCATGACGGCGAAGTACTGGCTCGAATCGATCGCGAAGATCCCCACCCAGGTGGAGAGCGCCAGTGAGTACCGCTACCGCGACTCGGTGCCGAACCCGCGCGTGCTGGTGGTGGTGATCTCGCAATCGGGCGAGACCGCCGACACGCTGGCCGCGCTCAAGCATGCGCAGGCGCTGGGCCACAAGCACACGCTGGCGGTCTGCAACGTCCCGACCAGCGCGATGGTGCGCCAGACCGCGCTGCAGTTCCTGACGCGCGCCGGCACCGAGATCGGGGTGGCGTCGACCAAAGCCTTCACCACGCAGCTGGTGGCGCTGTTCCTGCTGGCGGCGACGCTGGGAAAGGTGCGCGGACATGTGGATGCGACGCGCGAGGCCGACTACATCCGCCAGCTGCGGCACCTGCCGGCGGCGCTGAACAGCGTGCTGGCGCTGGAGCCGCAGATCATCGCGTGGTCGGAGGAGTTCTCGCGCAAGGAAAATACGCTGTTCCTCGGGCGTGGGCTGCATTACCCGATCGCGCTGGAAGGGGCGCTGAAGCTGAAGGAGATTTCGTATATTCACGCGGAGGCTTATCCGGCTGGGGAACTGAAGCATGGGCCGCTAGCACTGGTGACGGAGGCGATGCCGGTGGTGACGGTGGCGCCCAATGACACGCTGCTAGAGAAACTGAAGTCGAACATGCAAGAAGTTCGGGCGCGGGGCGGCGAGCTTTATGTGTTCGCCGATGCGGATACGCATATCGTCAATGACGACGGGCTGCATGTGATCCGGATGCCGGAGCATTACGGGCCGTTGTCGCCGATCCTGCATGTGGTGCCGTTGCAGTTGCTGGCGTATCACACTGCCTGTGCGCGCGGGACGGATGTGGATAAGCCGCGGAATCTGGCGAAATCGGTGACGGTGGAGTGAAGAGACGGCATCTTACGGGTACCGTGGCGAATTCGAATAGTTTCGCTTAAAGCATGCTGAAAAAATTTCAGGGTCTTCGCGGAATCGTGTGGATAAAAATGAGCCATTTTCAGATCTAGCGTTCCGTTCTGTTGTTAACTAATCTGTACCGGATGTACCGGATCCGGCTGTTTAGACAGGATTTTTCGATCAGGCGGCAAGTGGCAAGAGCGGCGCCTGACGGGCTTCGAGGGGTGTCTTGAAGCCCAGTTTTTCGAGACGCCGTTCGCGATTGTATCGGTCCTTGAACGCGACGGCGGCAGCACGAACTTCTTCAACGTTGTTGAACAGCCATCCGTGGATGGCTTGCTCCTTCATGGTCCGATTGAAACGCTCGGCGACGCCGTTGGTCTGCGGCCCAGCGACGAAGGCGTAGCTCGGCGTAATCCCCCAGAACTTGACTTGAGCTGGGCGCGGAAATCGTCCGACTTGTACTGCGAGCCGTGATCCATTCGCAGGGACAGTCCGCGGCCGGCATCAGCTTCGACCGATCCGAACTGCTCGCGCACCCCTTGGCTGATTGGCTCCAGTGCGGCAAAGCGGTCGCCCACTTTGGTGACGTGTGGATGCCCACGCACGTCGCGTCGCAATGATCAACCGCAGCGAAGATCCAGACCAGGCCCTCATCGACGGTTTGAATCTTGGCGCCATCGGTGCCCCCACACCTCGTTAGGCCGGATCAGTCGTCATGGACTTGCCCCTGCATGACCGGACACGCGGTCACGCTTCGGTTGGTGAAGTTGCGCGCTGGCGGAATTCGCGTGGCGAGCAGTATTTCAAGGCGCTGTGCGGATGCGACTCGTTGTAGTGGTCAA
>JAYFRX010000100.1:0-8077 GCA_040946945.1 Burkholderia sp.
GATCGTCGGAACGATATTCGAGAAGACGAAATTGCCGCTGACGACCTGGTTTCTGGCGATCTACCTGGTGACGCAGAGCAAGAACGCCATCAGCGGACTGGAGCTCAAACGCCAGCTGGGCGTGAGTTACAAGACGGTCTGGCTCATTCAGCACAAGTTGCTGGGGACCATGTGGCTGCGCGAAGAGCGACGCCGGCTCGACGAACGGGTCGAGGTCGACGACGCGTATCTGGGCGGAGAACGCTCCGGCGGTAATGGCGTAGCGCGCCCGCGGCAAGACGCCGTTTGTAGCGGTCGTGCAAACCTCTGACGATGGGCCGCTCTCTGTTCATGCCCGATGGCCTGTGGTGTTTCGACGGCGTGACGCAAAAGGCTGCCAGTCATGAGCGCCATGTCACGGGCGGTGGCCGTCAGGCCGCGGCGCAGCGCCCCGAGTTCCGCTGGGTCAACACGATGCTCGGCAACCTGAAAACGGCCCTCAAGGGCACGTACCACGCTATCGATCACGCCAAATGTGCCCATCGCTATCTCGCTGAATTCGCCTACCGTTTCAACCGCCGTTTCGATTTGACCGCGATCGTGCCGCGCCTGCTTTGGGCCGCTGTTACGACAAAACCCCATCCGCGCCATGTGTTGATGGCCTCGGATTCAAGTAACTAATCGGGTGCTTTTGGGAGTGTCTTAGACCGTTGGCAGGTCGAGAGAAAGTGATGGCGCGCAAAGCGCTAACCGAATTCCCAGAAAACCGCCGGCGAACCCGGCGTTTTTTTTCGGTGCGCCGAGCATGCGCAACAGCTTAAGGGTGCAAGTCCCCTGCCCAACCTAGATGGTGGTGAAGGGCTAAGTGAAACGCAAGGTCGTCGTCGCTAGGCCGGGTCTGAAAGAAGCGTGGAGCAACGCCACGATCTGACGAACAGATATGAGAGGCCTACCCGGCCGGACGAGCGAGCCGATGATCGTGAAAGTCCATAACCATCAAGGCCCGGGGTGGTAGATCTGGCAGGCGTGTGGCGAAGGCGGTTGTGCTTACCTCGGGGGGGCCGGCCCAGCGGCCTGGACTCAGAACTGAGCAACATGCAAGGTTTGCTGATCCCCGTGCAGGAGTCAGCAGCGGGCATAATAGGGCGGCAGCGCCTGAAGGCCCAAACGGAGAGGAGCGGCGAGTAAGCCGGAGAACTCGACATGGGAGAGCAGCAGAAAACGCGATGCGTCCTTGACGGCGGAGGTCTGGGTGCAGCCCGGATGACTGCCGCCCGAGGGCCCGAACCTATGGTGGCGGGCCCCGAAACTGAAAGCCTGTCGGCTTGTGACCGACTGATGGAAGAAGTCGGTGAGCGGGGAAACCTACAACGGGCGTTGAAACGTGTGAAGGCGAACAAGGGTGCGCCGGGCGTGGACGGTATGACGGTTCAGGCACTACCGGCATACCTGCGTGAGCATTGGCCGTCGATACGAGCGGCATTGCTCGAAGGAACCCACAGGCCACAACCCGTGAGACGGGTCGAGATGCCCAAGCTGGATAGAGGTGGCGTGCGTAAGCTCGGCATTCCCTCTGCGCTTGACCGGTTCGTCCAGCAGGCGGATATTGCAGGTGCTGCAAAGGCAGTGCCCCAACGTTCTCGGATACCAGTTACGGCGTCGTTCCGGGACGCTCGGCGCATCAGGCCGTGTCGCGTGCGCAAGACTACATTCAGGCGGGACATCGCTGGGTTGTAGATTTGGACCTCGAGAAATTCTTCGATCGCGTGAGCCACGAGATCCTGATAAGCCGGGTGGCAAAGCGGGTCAACGACAAACGAATGTTGAAGCTGATCCGCTCCTTCCTGAAGGCGTGCGTGCTGGAGAACGGGCGCTGGTTGGCGCCACGGACGAAGGGACGCCCCAGGGCGGTCCCCTGTCACCGTTGTTATCCAATCTGATGCTCGACGATCTCGACCGGGAGCTTGAGCGGCGTGGACTGCGGTTCGTGAGATACGCCGCCGACTGCAATGTCTACGTACGCAGCGAACGCGCTGGCCAACGGGTGATGGCGGGACTGAAGGCCTTCCTCACCGGAAAAAGCTGAAGATCAATGAGGCGAAGAGCGCGGTCGTGCGGCCACACACGCGGAAGTTTCTGGGATTTAGCTTCTCGAACCGGGATCAGGTCAAACGGCGCATTGTGCCCAAGGCACTAGCCCGCTTCAAGGAACGAATCTGGGAACTGACCCAACGCGCAGGAGGGATCAGCATTGAGCAGTTGATGGAGCGGCTGACACGCTACCTGCTACCTTACAGGGGGTGGCGCGGCTACTTCGCATTCTGTAAGACGCCCAGAACATTACAGCGACTGGATGAGTGGATACGGACGTCGTGTTCGCTGCGTCTTCTGGAAACAGTGGAAGAACAACTCCAAACGGTTCCGGGAGTTGATGGCCCCGCGGCGTCGATCCGGATCTGGCCGCCCAAACGGTCGGCTCCCCGCACGCTGCATGGCGACTGAGTAACAGTCCCGCCCTTCAACGCGCCCTCACCAATCGCTATCTTGGCTCTCTCGGCCTTCCATCGTTACGCAAATAGCCGGCCAACTGATCCGAACCGCCATGTACGGACCCGTGCGCACGGTGGTGTGGGAGGGGTCGGGCCGTGAGGCCTGCCCCTATCTCAATCCCGCCGGTTCCGCAGTCCGGCTCCCGATGAACCACCGGCCGCCCAACTACACCGATATCCGCAACGGCCGAACGCACGCCCAAACCGGCGACGCAACACTGGAGAACAAGTATGCCCCCGCACAACACCGACGATGTCCGTATCCGCGAACTGAAAGAGCTGACGCCGCCCGCCCACCTGATCCGCGAATTCCCGTGCTCGGAAGCCGTGGCCGAGCTGATCTACTCGACGCGCCGCTCGCTGCACCGGATCCTGCACGGCATGGACGATCGTCTGGTGGTGGTGATAGGCCCCTGCTCAATCCACGATCCCGCGGCCGCCCTCGACTATGCGAAGAAGCTGATCGAACTGCGCCGCCAGCACCGCGACGACCTCGAGATCGTGATACGCGTCTACTTCGAGAAGCCGCGCACCACGGTGGGCTGGAAGGGCCTCATAAACGACCCGCACCTCGACAACAGCTTCAAGATCAACGAAGGCCTGCGCGCCGCGCGCGAGCTGCTGCTGCAGATCAACGAGCTGGACCTGCCGTCCGGCACCGAATTCCTCGACATGATCAGCCCACAGTACATAGCCGATCTGGTCTCGTGGGGCGCGATCGGCGCGCGCACCACCGAATCGCAGGTGCACCGCGAGCTGGCTTCGGGCCTGTCCTGCCCGGTCGGCTTCAAGAACGGCACCGACGGCAACGTCAAGATCGCGGTGGACGCGATCAAGGCCGCCTCACAGCCGCACCATTTTCTGTCGGTCACGAAAGGCGGCCACTCAGCGATCGTCTCGACCGCCGGCAATGAGGACTGCCACGTGATCCTGCGCGGCGGCAAGGCACCGAACTACGACGCGGACAGCGTCAACGTCGCCTGCACCGATATCGGCAAAGCCGGCCTCGCCGCGCGCCTGATGATCGACGCGAGCCACGCCAACAGCTCGAAGAAGCACGAGAACCAGATCCCCGTGTGCGCCGACATCGGCCGTCAGCTCGCCGCCGGCGAGGAGCGCATCGTCGGCGTGATGGTCGAGTCGCACCTGGTGGGCGGCCGCCAGGACCTGACGCAGGGCTGCCCGCTGACCTACGGCCAGAGCATCACCGATGCCTGCATCGGCTGGGACGACAGTGTCAAGGTGCTCGAGGGCCTCGCCGAAGCGGTGCGCGCGCGCCGCGTGGCACGCGACAGCGGCAACTAGGGCTTCCGCATGAAGGCCCTTGTCAGGCAAGGCGGAGAATGGACTCACGCCCATCGATGTCCCACGCGGCGAGGTTACGGATGTTCTTCAGGCTGACTCTCTTCGGTCGCCGCTGTTGCTCCATGCGCGCCAGGTCCAGCGTGATCTTGCGCACGCACGCGAGATTTTGGACTGTGGCTTTGTTGCGCGTCTGCTGGGCATCTTCGCCCCACGATACGTCGAGCACCCAGTGTGCGCGCCAGCCGTGTACCGGATCGGATTGTTTAGACACGATTTTGCGATCACAGGCGGCAAGTGGCAAGAGCGGTGCCTGACGAGCTTCGAGGGGTGTCTTGAAGCCCAGTTTTTCGAGACGCCATTCCAGATTGTATCGATCCTTGAACGTGACGGCGGCAGCACGAACTTCTTCAACGTTGTTGAACAGCCGTCCGTGGATGGCTTGTTCCTTCATGGTCCGATTGAAACGCTCGGCGACGCCGTGGGTCTGCGGCTCAGCGACGAAGGCGTAGCTCGGCGTGATCCCCCAGAACTTGAGCTGGGCGCGGAAATCGTCCGACCTGTACTGCGGGCCGTGATCCATTCGCAGGGACAGTCCGCGGCCGGCATCAGCTTCGACCGATCCGAACTGCTCGCGCACCCCTTGGCTGATTGGCTCCAGTGCGGCAAAGCGGTCGCCCACTTTGGTGACGTGGATGCCAACACACGCCGCGTCGCAATGATCAACCGCAGCGAAGATCCAGACCAGGCCCTCATCGACGGTTTGAACCTTGGCGCCATCGGCGCCCCACATCTCGTTAGGCCGATCAGTCGTCATTCGACCATCGTGAGCATTGGGCGGTTTCTGCGGTTGCCGATGGGGCGAAAGCAGGCCGTGTTCGCGCATCAGCGGCGAGACACGGGCTCGGGACACGCGGATGTCGTCCTGAATGCGCAAGCGTGCCCAGACCTTGCGCGCGCTTTCGCCGACGAGCGGCATGCGAGTCAGATCGGCGGGAACAGCTGCGAGCCGCTCGTGATCGGACACCTTGGGCTTTGGGCCACGTCGGACAGAGGGGCACAAGTGGGGTGACCTTGTTGAGCGCCCTGGCGCGCTCGGCATAGATCGTGGAGCGCGAAAAGTCGAGCACCTTGCATACTCGTTGCAATCCGAAGGGTTTGCCTGTCGCGGAGATCGTGTGGCGCATGTCGACGAGCTCTGGACGATCAAAGGGCGGCGCTCCTGCCGCTCGCGCTCCACGCGCAGCATTTCGACTTCCATGGTCAGTTCGCCGACGCAATGCACGGCTTCCTTGAGCTTGACTTCCAACGGATCGGTCTGGCCGCGACTTCAGACCGGCTTCGATGCCTGCCAGGGCGAGTTCGCGCCATTGTTCGAGCTCGGCGATCGAGACGCCAACTTCGCGAGACACCGCGTCAATCAATTCGCCGCGCAGCAAGCGCAGGACGACAGCGCGTTTGCACCCGAGACGGACCAGGGCTTGAATTCCGGCGGCGCTGGCGGCGTCTACGGCCGCGCTACGCGCGCCCTCCGTCGCCGCCAGCGCAACTCTTCCTGCACGTCTCCTTCTTCAACATCTCAGACTCCAGTTTGGATGCGTTTTACCCCAAGTCTGTGTTTAGAAAAACCGAAGCCGCCGCAGTTGCTTTCCGCGGTAACGCCTAGAAACCGGAGGCCCACCACCACCATGGCGAAACGTACGCAGGAAGCGCAGAGCAGTCAACCAGCAGAAACGGCAATCAAGGGACCGTG
Source organism: Burkholderia sp. (assembly GCA_040946945.1). GTDB lineage: Bacteria > Pseudomonadota > Gammaproteobacteria > Burkholderiales > Burkholderiaceae > Burkholderia. The sequence continues at coordinate 5,584 of JAYFRX010000100.1, forward strand.
CGGTCTGGATGAGTTGATCCGGCAAGGCGCACGGCAGGTTATCCATCAGGCAATCAAGGCGGAATGGGCGGCGTTGCTCGAACAGTATTCGAACGTGAAGACGCTGGACGGCCGGCGCGCGATCATGCGCAATGGTTATCTGCCTGAGCGCGAAACCGTCACGGCCATCGGTCCTGTGCCGGTCCAGGTGCCGAAGGTGCGCGACCGTTCTGGCTCGGGGGCAAAGTTCAATTCGAACATGGTACCGCCGTATGTGCGCAAGTCGCCGCGGGCGTCGGCAGCGCTGCCGTGGCTCTACCTGCGAGGCGTCTCGACGGGCGACATGAGCGAAGCATTCAGCGTACTGCTCGGCGAACAGGCCAAAGCTCTCGCCGAACGTCGTGGCGCGGCTGAAGGCGCAGTGGGTGCAAGAATCTGAGCAGTAGAACAAGCGTGATCTGTCGGCTTCACGCTGGGTTTACTGGTGGGCTGACGGCCTTCATACCGGCGCGCGCCGTGAGGAGGATTCCGACGGTCAGTGCCTGCTTGTCGTCATTGGCGTGAAACCGGATGGAACGAAGGAGCGCATGGCAATTGCCGACGGGTACCGCGAGTCGAAGGATTCGAGAAGCTCACGAAGGACCGTGACGAACTGCTGGCGTTCTACGACTTTCCTGCAGAACACTGGCAGCGCGTCAGAACAACCAACTCGATCGAGTCGACCTTCGCAACGGTGCGTCATCGCACTACGCGCACTCGCAACGGCCTGTCGCGCGCGACGTTCCTCGGCATGGCGTTCAAGCTCATCGAGTCCGCCGAGAAATCGTGGCGCCGCATCCGCGGCTTCGACAAGCTCGAACAGCTTCTGAAGGGCATTCCCTTCAAGGACGGAACCCCGGTGATCGATAGCACACCGGCTCAGCAACCGCTGGCCGCCTGATCATGCCGCCGATCGCTCGTACACTAGATTTAACAATAGCTCGCGCTCGCAACTGACTTCGATAGCCCGTTCGCGTTCGATTTCGGCGGCGCTCGTGACGCGTGCGCGGATCGTACTGGCAACGGCAACTGGGGAGCCCAACAGCGCCATCGCCGAGCGTCTGAAACTCACGCATACTAGGGTGGGCAAGTGGCGTATCCGGTTCCTGGAGCATCGCATCAACGGGCTGTATGACGAAGTACCTCCGTGCAAGCCGCACACGATTGGCGATGAGCGGCTGGCTCAACTGATTCACAACCCTGCACACGAAGCCGGCGGATAGCTCCACGCGCTCGAGCGTACGCAGGATCGCCGCCGAAACGGCTATCTCGCCGACAAGCGTGCACCGTTACTTCAAGCTGCTCGGCCTGCAACCGCATCGCAGCCCAAGCTTCAAGCTCTCGACCGATCAATTCTTCATCGAGAAACTGCGCGACGTGGTCGGCCTGTACCTGAGCCCGCCCGAGCATGCCTTGGCTTGTGCGTGGACGAAAAAAGCCAGTGTCAGGCGCTCGAACGCACCCAACCCATGCTGCCGATGGGCTTCGGCTACGTCGAAGGCGTCACGCACGATAATGTTCGTCACGGCGCGCAACCACGCTGTTCGCTGCACTGAACGTGCTCAACGGCGCCGTGCTCGCTACCTGCAAGCCGCGCCACCGGTATCAGGAGTTCCTGTCGTTTTTGCGCGAAATCGACAAGACCGGCACCGCTGAGCTCGACGTGCCCTGCATCGGGGACAACTACGGCAGTCACCAGCCCCCGAAGGTCAAGGCGTGGCTGGCCGCCCGCCCCCGCTGGCACATGCATTTCATGCCCACCTACAGCCCGTGGCTCAACCAGGTCGAACGCTTCTTTGCCTTGATCACCAACAAGGCGATCCGCAGAGGCTCGTTCAGCTCGGTCAAACAACTGGTCAAGCGTATCGATCAATTCGTCTCCCACTACAACGAAAGCGGCAAGCCGTTCATCTGGACTGCAACCGCCGATTCCATTCTCGAAAAGCTACACAGACTTTGTGCGTGAATCAGCGGAACGGAACACTAGCATCTCGACAGGTGGGCGACCACCACCGGCGTCGAGATCGCGGCGATCAGCAGAACGGTCAGCGGAAGCGCCACCGCCACCACCAGGAACGGCACCACCACCACATGCAGTTACGGCACGACGATCGAGGCGAAGAAATGGTAAAGATCCAGGCAGTCAGCGCGAAGCCGTCGAGCGCGGCGACGATGAACGGCACGAACGTGAGCCAGAGCATCCGCGGGTGCAGCGCACCCGCGAAAGCCCGGCCGAGGGAGCGCAGCAGGTCGGTCATGCGGGCGGGTATGGGGAGAAGTGAATCAGGTCTCGGTTCCAAGCATAAACCACGTCGCGCCTGGCCGGCAAAATCGCGAGGCGGCCGGCCCGGGGGGGGGGCGGGCGATGCCGAGGTGGGCGGGCACGGCTCGGGACGAAAGCGTGATCGATAGCGTGGTACGTGCCCTTGAGGGCCGTTTCCAGGTTGCCGAGCATCGTGTTGACCCAGCGAAACTC